>JBCDHF010000024.1:0-19304 GCA_038750375.1 Cyanobacteria bacterium P01_H01_bin.15 | reverse complement strand
GGTCCCAGAAATGATTCAAGGGCTGTTCACTGGGAAGCTTGCCTTTGAGTTCAATCTTAAAAAACTTGGGCTTTTCAGAATCATTGCGAGGAGATTGACGGATTTTAACCACGACTTTTTCGGTCTCCTCATCATAAAAAATGACTTGCCCCCGAACAGAAAAGTAGCCCGCTTCAACCTCCATCGCTTGTTGCTCAGGGGTATCGCTGGCTAGGGTTTCTGGTTCCCAGACTCCCACAATTTGCACATGGAGATTTTTTTCTTTGCTGCGGGTTCGAGGGTAAACCACCCACAAATGTTCAGATTGAAGATCGAGATATTTTTTGATCAAACTAAACGTTCGCCCCAACAAGACGGCGTCTAGGACGCTGCCTTCGGGAGTGGTGAGGGTCCCGCGGGTAAACGTTTCAGAATCTGTATTTTCATAACATCCTTTGACCAGCCCAATGGCACGATACTGGCGAGGGTGACTGGGCGGGGGAATCGGATGACATCGTTCTCCTCCCGGCTCAGCAGTTTCGACAACGACGGGAGGCGGCGTCGGGACGGGGGGAGTCGCCTGTACTGGTGATGAGTCAGGACGTGGAGGTGCGGGCGGAGGCAGTGGGGCAATAGGGCGCTTCAGGGGCTCTTTCATGAATGCTCAACAACGACAGCAAAAACAGTTTTTCTGGGAGAATGCCAGTACATCGCCTTTACGAAGAAACGTAAACAGCCACTAAACAGAATTCAGTTTCGATGACTGACCAACTGCCCGATGGTTCGGCCGAATCCCCGGCCCGGGGGACTTCAGGAATTGTCCGCTCATTTTAACAAACCCGCTTCTTGCCAGGACTTCATCTAAATGGTTTTGACACAAGTCACGCTAGCCTGACTTGTGTCAGGTTAATCTCAGGTGGGCAAAAACCCAGCCTGTAGAATTGTGGCTGGGGATATCTAGGCTAGACTGTGGGCGATCTTGCGCCCTAAGGTTCTGAGATAACGCCATGACGGATTCCACCTCTTTCAAGCAGCGACTGTTGTATGGAGTGCTGTGTGCCTTAATTTTGTTGCTGTTGAGTTTCTCAATACTGCCTTTAATTCAAGCTGCGCCCAAACCTAAAACCTCAAGTCCAGTAAATCCAGCCTTTGAGCAACAAGTGAGTGGGTACGAAATTGTTTTGGAAAGGGAACCCAATAACCTCACTGCATTACGAGGTTTGTTGGAAATTCGCTTACAGCAGGGTGATTTAGTCGCTGCGCTTCCGCTGTTAGAACATGTCGCTGAGTTGAACCCAGAAGATCTCAATGCTCAATTGCTGGTGGCTCAGTTGCGCACCCAGCTCGCAGATTTGCCTGGCGCGCTGAGCGCATTTCAACAGGTTTTGACCCAACAACCCGATAATTTGCTGGCACTAGAAGGAGCCGTGCGGATTTTGCTTGCTCAAGGAGACCCCGAACAAGCGCTGGTTGTTCTCGACGCAACACAGGTCGCGGCTGAAGCGGATGAACTAGGCGATGAATCGGAAATTCGCTCGTTTCGACAAATGTTGCGCGGGTTTGTTTATGCAGAAAAAGGCGACGACGCGTCTGCGATCACAATTTACGACGAGCTGATTGCAGCAGAGCCAGAAAACTATCGTCCGTGGTTATCCAAAGCCTTGACTTTGCGCAAATTGCAAGATGATGGTGCCGCAGTTGTGGCGTTTGAACGAGCCGCTGAGTTAGCACCCCCTGAGCAGAAACAGAGAATAGAAAATCTCGCGCTGCCGATTTTGACGATGAGAGAAGACGCCTCCGGGGGGATTGAGGAGTCTGCAGAAACGGTTACAAGCCCGCTTGATGAGACGGCTAGTGTGATGGCGGAGACTGATGAGTCTGGGGATGAGAAGATTCCGGGGAGAGCTGAGCCGCTAGCGCCAGATTCTGATGATCGATGAGAAAATCACCTCGTTCAAATTGAACAGCCCAGCGTCTGCCCGGCCGGCGTTCCAGGAGGGTGCCAATTTCGGTGGGATCAACTAAGTCGGCCGGGCGCAACATGGGCATGACATCAGCGGTTTTGAGGTAAGGCAAGGGAGTCGTCAGTCGGACGCGATCGCCGGGGTTGAAATCTACCATTGAACGGATTACATCAACAAGGAGGTGTTCAAAAAAAATTGTCGCAGTTGCGGGGATGACAACCGCCATCTTGGTACAGGGGTGGTCGCATGCCAGGGCGCTTTTAAATTAGGCAAATCCAAACTAGACGTGCCCTAAAGTGATCTGGTGAAAGCGATAAGGGCGCTCCTGGTAGGATTGGAGGGACTTTTTCGCTGCATCTTAATCGTATGACGAACGTGCCTTCTTCCGACGACCTCGCTTTTTATCGGCAAGTAGCGGCCGAGGCCGCACTGGCTGCGGGTCAACTACTCCAGAGCGTTTGGGCCCGACCCCGAAAAATTAGAGCAAAGGGGGAGGCTGGAAATCTTGTAACAGATGCAGATCACGGCGCGGAAAAACTGATCTTAGAAATCTTGGCAGACCAGATGCCTAACCATGCCATTTTAGCGGAAGAATCTGGGCGCTTAAGCTTGGAGGAGGGCGCTAATGATTATCTGTGGGCGATCGATCCCCTGGATGGCACGACTAATTATGCTCACGGTTATCCCGTGGCTTGTGTCTCCATCGGTTTGCTTCATCAAGGCCAGCCCATTGTCGGCGCGATCTATGATCCGTTTCGGGCCGAGCTATTTTTAGGTGCGAAGGGGCTCGGTGCAACCTGCAATGAGCAGCCCCTCCAAGTTTCTGCGATCGCAAAAGTATCAGATAGCTTATTGGTTAGTGGGTTTGCCTATGATCGCCGCCAGACGTTAGACAATAACTACGCTGAGTTCTGTTATTTGACCCACTTAACCCGGGGGGTTCGTCGCAGTGGTTCTGCCGCGTTGGATTTGGCGGCGGTAGCCAGTGGGCGCTTGGATGGCTATTGGGAGCGGGGTATAAAACCGTGGGATGTGGCCGCAGGTATTGTTTTGCTTTTAGAAGCGGGAGGGCAGCTCAGTGCCTATGATGGCAAGCCCTTTGCGATGAAGAGTGGGCGTATTTTGGCAACAAATGGTCTGATCCATGCCGAGCTGAGTATGGCACTGCAAGAGGCTAAGACTGAGTACCGAACCCTGTTTGCTTAACTTTCGAGGAGTCATTCCGGATACTTGGTGAGGGTTATCGGCGCTGAGGCGGTAGATTTCCACCGACGGCTTGACCAGAACGCTTTAGAATTAAGCAACTTAAAATTAGACGAATCCAAAGCGATCTGGCAAAAGCGTTAAAACGAGATGAGAGAGGGGGAACGCGATGAAAAAGCGGTTAACCTTAACGTTTCCTCAGCGAACAGTTCAGATGCCCGTCACCTATCGGCTGGCGAAAGATTTTAATGTGGCGGCCAATATTATCCGAGCACAGGTCGCGCCGAATCAGACGGGAACCCTGCTGGTTGAGTTGCAGGGTGATATTGACGCGATTGAAGCGGCGGCGGAATGGATGCAAGCCAATAGCATTCAAGTGTCTTCGGTGACCGGGGGGATTGAAATTGATGAAACGAGCTGCGTAGATTGTGGGCTCTGCACTGGTGTTTGCCCGACCCAGGCGCTAGCCTTAGCACCGGAAACGTTCAAGCTCACTTTTGTGCGATCGCGCTGTGTCGTGTGTGAGCAATGTATTCCCACCTGCCCTGTGGCGGCTATCAGCAGCACTTTATAACGGTCGCCATCTTGCTAAGGTGGGGGCTGCGTGCCAGAACGCCCTAGAATTAGGCAACTCAAAATCAAATGTGTCCTAAGCGATAGGGGCAAAGGCAGTATAAAGCTAGATTGAGGTCTTTCACCTATGCAATGGCGCAAAATTCTGGGTATTGGCATTGCGACGGTGGCGACTTTTTACCTTATTTGGACATTCGTTTCATCAGGGTTGAGATCGCTTTTTTTAGCATGGGGATTTTCCGAAGCCCTGACAGAATTGCTGCTGGGTATTTTGTTTGCCACCGCGCAACTGGAAACGGTCCTGAAAATTATGCTATTGCAGTTGGCGATTAGACCGGCTAAGTTTGTTGAGACGTCCCTGAGCCAGTTGCCCCATTCGGATCAGCAGGCAATTCAACGCCAATCTCGGGAACTACAGCAGCGGGGATTCATTAAACTTCTCGACTATACGGTGCCTGGAACTGGTGGAATGGCCCGTTTGTTTGGGCATCCAGATTGGGGCAGTTTTGTTGAGTTGGGGTATGCGCCAGGGTTACCGCTGTTTGCAAACAGCATTTGTTTTTTAGAGCCCCACTGGTCCCTAGAACTCAGCAATGCGCAGCCGAACTTGTTGGTCGATATGGTGTGGTTCGCTTTTCTACGACAGCCGCGGGCTCTCTGTAAACGGCAGTCAGGAGTGAGCCCTGCAATGCTCATCAATCCCTTACTCCTTTGGCGTCAACAGGTTCGGCAGCAGCTAGGGCTCGCAGCACAGCGTCAGGGCGATCTGGCAACCTATATCACCGCAGAGCGCGAGAAGCGCCAAAGACAACGGCAGGCGCTGCTAAACAAAAGTATGAGCTACGCGTTATTGCAGGCGCTCTGGTACCCTTTTTCGAAAATGCGCCAGCATTTTGTCTGGTTGGGTGATTCCATTCGCTGATTGTCAACCGAGGAAAAACGTTTGGTGGGTCAGCGCTCAAGCCTCTTCTAAAATTTCAATTACCCCGCGGCGGCCGTCTAGCTTGAGCCGCTGACCGTTACGAAATCGGCTGCAAGCATTAGGGACATCCATAATAGCCGGAATGCCGTACTCCCGCGCCACAATGGCACCATGAGAAAGCTGCCCGCCAGTTTCTGCCACGATTCCGGCCGCACCGGCTAACAGCGCAGCCCAACCGGAATCGGTAAAGGGCACCACCAAAATACATTCCTTGTCCACTTGACCCGCATCGGCAAACCGACGGATGACTCGCGCCTGTCCCTCGACAATACCGGGGCTGGCGGGAATGCCCTGCAATTGGCGTTCAGGAGGTAGCTCACTTTGCCGGAACCCTAAATCAGCCGCCGGCTCACCAAAGATGACAAATGGAACAGCGTCAATTTTCTGGTGGAGTTGCCATTGCTCTTTGCGCTGAGTGATCAACGTCTGTAATTCAGTGGGCAAGTATAAGGTCTCTTCGATTTGAGCCCGAATTTCCCCTAATTCCAAAAAGAAAATATCGTCTGGAGCCGCAATTAAACGCTCTTGCTGCCACTGGTTTGCGATCGCAAGAAAACTCCAGCGAAGATGGGCAAGCAACTGAGAGTAAATTTTATTGATCTGATTTTTCAAGTCCAGGCGTTTTTGGACAGCCGGGGTCCAGAGGGACGTTTTGGGCTTCGCCGTCTCAGATACATCGGGTTGAGCAGGAGGATATTTTGGAGTTTCAAAGATAAGCTGCACAAAGAGATCTCGCACAGGACGAGGAGCCTCTTGCCAGCGAGGAACGGCAATATCGGTAGCTACTTCACTAAGATAGCCGTATTGAGTCAGCCATTCGTCAAATTGGTTAAGGATTTCTTCACCATCGGGAAGTTCCGTTAAATAACAAAAGGCCGCCGTGCGATCTTCGGGCACACCCAACTGAGTTGGCAGCAGCCGTCGAGTCTGTTTGGCTAGTATCCGTAGCGATTCGATGGAGGCTACTTCCGGAGCACCGAGATAGTCCAAGGCTGAATCGTCGACTTTCGATAATGCCTTGCGGATCGCAAAGCTAAGCGGAGCCAAAATATTGTAGTAAGTAGCCCGCTCCAGAGCTACAAAAATATCGTCAATACGCTCCAGCAATTGGGGGGGCGTAAGTCTAGTTACGGGCTGCTCTTCGAGCTGATCCAACGTGGGCGCAAATAGATCCCGATCCCGATCGAAATCTTGCAGAAGCTGAAGTTCTTTTTGCAGTAAGCGCCACAGCCCCGGTAGATTGCCCAAGGTGCTCGATAAAGAGGGGCGACTCAGGCGCGTACCGCGAGTCAAAAATTCTAAGCTCTCGGGGGGCAACCCTGATCGACGAAAAATTTCTCCCAGCAAGGAGGCATTAAAGTAGGCGCGGGAAAAATGCAGAGTGGCAGTTTCCTGGAAATCTAAGCCCGCCGCTTTTTCGGAACCTAACAGTAGTGCAAAAATATCGCCCCAAACGCCGCAGGTCAAGGGTCGATTGATGGACCAAGTGAGCGGCCGAATGTTTCCTGGAATTACTTCGGCTGCAATCTTACGTGTCCAAATGGGTTGCAGGGTGCTAATCGGGCGGCTTTGCAAAAGCCAGAGCTGTTCACCGTCGTGGGTCCATTCCACATCTTGAGGTAGCCCATGGTAGCGGTCTTCCAACTCCCGCGTAATTTTTGCGATCGCAATGATGACCGCTTCCGGTAAATCTCCGTTGGCAGGGGCATGGATTTCGATGGAGTCGTCAGCGTCAGGCTGAGGCAGGGTGACCTGATAGCGTTGGGGCGTAACTTCGCCGGAGACGACTAAGTCAGCGCCGCCTCGAACCGCTTCGATCACCACGCTGTGGTTGAGCTGATCAATCGGATCGCGACTGAACGCCACCCCAGAAATTTGTCCGTGCACTTGCCGTTGGATCAAGACCGAAATTTGACCGTCCGTTTGTTTGCGATCTCGGCGATATTGAACGGCGTTTTGCTGGTAGTAAGAGGCAAAAACCTCCGTAATTGCCGCTTGAAGAGCTTCGCGGCTGTTGACGTTAGCGATCGTGAGATATTGTCCAGCTGCAGCCGCATCCGCGCTGTCTTCATTAGTGGCAGAAGACCTAACAATTAGAGGGTTTTCGGGTGAAGGAGCAAATTGAGAAAGGTAGCGTTGCGGGTCATCTCCAGCTTGAACAATCCAGCCGTCCGGTACTGGGTACTGCCAGCTACGGAGCTGAGCGAGGGTAGCCGCCTTTTGTCCGGCTTTGGCGGGTTTTAGGGTTTCGTTAAGGGTAAGCAATTTTTGACCTTGCAGAAATCGAAGCATGGAGCGAGAGCGGCTGTCGGCACTGGGTAAATCCAGATCGTCGGGAAGCGATTGATAGATCCAGCCAATCAAAATCGCCAAGAGCCAAGCCGCCACCACTTGGGGCGGGTCTCCCAAATGCCGCAACGTCATGGTCAGCCCAAGCAAAACTAGCACTACATACTTAGCTGTTTTGCGATCGCGAAACACGGTAAAGCTAATTCCGCCGATCAGCAGAATAAGTCCGGCACTGATCGGATCATGAACCACGATGCCCCACACTACGTTGGTGGTTCCGGCACCTCGACCGGCCCAATAGCGCCCGCACACCAGTGCAATCAATGCCAATATTTCCCAGACAGGGTCAGCAGGAAAAAACTGGCGCGTAATCAGAACCGCCGCAATTCCTTTGCCTGCTTCAGAGAGCACGGCCAAGATACCCGGCAGCGTCCCCCCATGATAAAAAGCAGCCGAGACCGAAATATTGCCTGTACCCAGACGCTGCAAGCGTAAACCAGTTAACCCGAAGGTTAACCAGCTAATGAGGGGGAGCGCACCCAGCAGCGGGCATCCGAAAAAAACAAACAGCGCACCCCAGAGCTGGGTAAACGTCATAAACTAGCTAACGGCAACCGGTTAGCAATCAACACTGGCTGCCAATCCTTCTAACAGGGATTGTAGAGCCTCTTTCATTTCTTGGGCCGATGTGGTCGCGGTTCCAAATTTACGCACCACTAAGCTCGCAGCGAGATTGCCCAGAACGGCAGCGTCCCAAGTGCTCGCCCCCTGACAGAGAGCGAGGGTCAGAGCCGACACAACCGTATCGCCAGCGCCTGTGACGTCGTACACATCCGTTTTGTTAAAAGCAGGGACATGCTGAATTTTGAGAGAGCCGTCTGGATTGCGCTCAAATAGACTCATCCCATCGTCCCCACGAGTAATCAGAATGAGTTGGGCTTGAGTTTTGTTGAGCAAATCTTCCCCGGCGCGTAAGAGACCAGCGTCATCATCAATGCCGTAGCCCACCGCTTTTTCTGCTTCGGGTAGGTTGGGCGTAAACACGGTCGCTTGCGGATAGCGCTCCAAGGCTTTTTGGGTATCGACAATGACTCGCTTATGTTCTAGCGCGGCCTCAATGACGGGCTGGGTCAGGGTGCCATCCCCATAGTCCGAGCAAACCACGGCCTGCACTGATGCCAGTTGTGATCGCACATAGTTAGCTACTTGCAGGCGAGTTTCCAGTTGGGGGAGTTCATCGGATTTGCGATCGACACGGACTACTTGTTGGGTCACAGACTGGCGAGCGTGACCGGCAATTCTCGTTTTAGTCACAGTCGGGCGATCGCTTGCCGCAATGATGCCTTCAGTTGCAATGTGAGCTTCCTTAAAAATCTGGGTTAGGGCTTCACCTTGGGAGTCTTTGCCTAAGATTCCGGCTGCTTTGACCTGTCCACCCAATTTCGCGAGGTTGTAGATCGCGTTAGCCCCACCGCCAGGGATTTGGCGGGTAAATTCATGACGGAGGATCAACACCGGCGCTTCTCGAGAGAGGCGCTCAACCTCCCCGGTTAAAAATTCATCCAGGGTTAAATCGCCAATTACCAGAATAGGGATCTGGGCGTACCCATCAATTAAGTCAAACAATCGAGGGGCTGCTGCTTGCAAGCGCTCTTCAAAAGAATCAGTCATGGCAATGGGGGGGGTTAAACCTAATGGGGCAGTTGTGGTTAACCTTCAGAGAGAACGCCCAACGAGAACATTAACACCGGAATAAAACCGGCTATGTGAGGATGTTTCTGGGTCCAAAAAAAACGTCTACTTTCGAATCAGGGCAGTTCCGCGATCACGACAATTTGCAATGATTCGTTGATGACAGCGAAAAACTTACGGTCCTCATTCAACGCCCTAACTGCCGGCCAATCTGGGTGAAGATGTCGGCGTATATTTAGCTGCAGGTCTGGGAAGTCCCGCAATAACGCTGGGCAGGACAGGAGGCGTTACGGCAAATCCGTCTGGATTCTGAGCCAATAAAATTTCCTGCGCATTAAAACCCCAACCCACCGCGATCGCGGCGACACCCACTTGATGTGCCGCCTGGATATCGCGGGTTTCGTCTCCAACATAGAGAATCTCTCTTGGATCCAATTTAGTCCTACGCATCAGACGGCGCAGCGTTCGGTGTTTGCCGAGCAAAGAAATACCGGAATAGGTGCGGTCAAACAGCAAATCAAAATCGTTTTGATCCAGAAATTGATTGACATTCTCTCGACTATTGGAGGTCAAAATGGCGAGATGATAGCCTTGCTGCCTAAGTTGTAGCAGCATGTCCAAGATGCCGGGAAAGGGCTGGATATCGGTCATTCTGAAACTCAGCGCCTGCTGAACCCGCCGCAGTAGAAAGGGAATTTGCAGCGGCGATACCCCTGACGTTCTAATTATGTCTTGAGAACTAAGCTGAGCATATTCAGCCAAGCGCGCGGGTGTGACCGGTTCATAACCGAAATCGGGGGCGAGTTGATTGGTAATTTCAACCAAAACGGGATAGGTATTCGCCAAAGTCCCGTCAAAATCAAAAATAATGGCTTTATAGGTCATATTTCAGGACAACCCTAATTTCCTGAGCAACCTCGTGACGACAGCGCAATGGTTGAGGAATATCTGCAAAATAACTAACTAAATGATTGCGTTTCACTGCCCAAAAATCTCGGTTGCGACAAGCACGATGGTTTGGGCTTATTGTCAAAGCTATTGATTATGATTTTCGCAAACTTTTAACGGGTTTTAAATTTCTTAATCTAAGTTTGCCTATCTCCCGTAAAGGTCTGCCTATTCAATATAGTCATGGTTTGTTTGGGCAATTCTCAAGACGTTCTAATTGTGAGACAGATTATTATTTCGTAGATTTGCTCTGGCATTTCTTCGCCACATATACGGTTTGATACGACGCCATGGCGAGCCCAGGAGTCTTCGGTCCCATTCCGCCTCGGTTAGATGGGCTAGTTCAGTCAGTTTGGGCGTTTGATGAGCCGGGTAGGGCGCAAAATCCACAATATCCGTTTCTTGCGCAAATCGTTGATTCCAAGGGCAAACATCCTGGCAAATATCGCAGCCTGCAACCCAGCCAGCAAGGTCAATATGGGCGGGAATTTCTTCATCGCGATTTTCGAGGGTGTGGTAAGCAATGCAGCGAGTTGCGTCAATGACGCTGGGCTCTGTAATCGCATTGGTCGGGCAAGCCTCTATACAGCGAGTACAGGTTCCACAGTGAGCAGTGTGCGGCTGATCGGGCGTTAGGGACAAATCGGTCAACACTTCCCCCAAAAAGACCCAGCTACCATACTGCCGGTTAATTAAATTGCCATTTTTAGCGATCCAACCCAAGCCCGCTTTTTCCGCCCAGACCTTATCTGCGACAGGTCCTGTATCCACGTAATATCGCGTTTGAATTTGCGGCACTTGCTCCTGTAGCCAACGAGATAATGCCTTCAAGCGGCGATTTAAAATTTTGTGATAGTCCCGACCCCAGCCGTATCGAGAAACCTTGGCATTATCAGGACCTTCGGGTCGTTGATAAGGAGTGTAATAGTTAATGCCGACTGAAATGACCGATTGTACAGCGGGCATTACCGCCGTCAATTTTTGGCGTCTGGGACTGGCCATCCAGGCCATACTGCCCTGATAACCTCTTTCTAGCCAGCGATTTAAGCGATCGCGGGCTTCTGGATCATCCTGGGCTGGGGCAATCCCGACCAAATGAAATCCCAGTTCATAGGCTTTGGCTTTGATGTGATCGCTGGTTAAAGACATTGCAAACGGCTTCTGACGAGCGCTCTTAAAGGTCATTAAAGCAAGCCTGGTAATGAGGTCATCGAATTACTCGGTCTCAATTCAGACGTGAAACGAAAACAAATTGTGAGAGGATAGCCTTGCCTTCTGGCGAAGTTCTAATAACCGTCGTCTGATCGCTTAGGACACTTCTGATTTTGAGTTGTCCAATTTGGAAGCGTTCTGGCACGCCAGCACCCCCTCATAACCGTGGTGGTTGCTATACCATTACCAAAGTTCGTAACTAAAACTATTCCATGTCCGTGAGACCCCTGACTCGACGCACCAAAATTGTCGCCACTGTCGGACCGGCTATCCTTACCCCGGAAAAGTTGCGGGCAGTAATCCAAGCAGGAGCCACGACTCTCCGCCTCAATTTCTCCCACGGTACCCACGAAATTCATCAAAAGGCGATTCGCTTAATTCGCCAAATTTCTTTTGAGCTCAATCAGCCAGTCGGAATTCTTCAGGATCTCCAGGGACCCAAAATTCGCTTGGGCAAATTTGCCGCTGGACCGATCTTTTTGAAAACCAACGATTCGTTTATCCTGACGAGTCGATCGGTGGAGTGCAACTCAGAAATTAGCTATGTAAGTTACGACAAGCTCGCCAAGGAAGTCCCTGAAGGAGCCAGAATTTTGCTGGATGACGGTCGGGTGGAGATGGTGGTTGAAAAAGTCGACCCAGATCTTGAAAATCTTCACTGCCGCGTCGTGGTGGGTGGCAAGCTCTCCGACAATAAGGGCGTAAATTTTCCGGGAGTGTACCTGTCTGTCAAAGCGCTAACGGATAAGGATCGCCAAGATTTAATGTTTGGTCTGGATCAAGGCGTGGATTGGGTTGCGTTGAGCTTTGTTTGTCATCCCCAAGACATCCTGGAAATTAAAGAACTGATTAATAGTGCGGGAAAAAATACGCCTGTCATTGCCAAAATTGAAAAGCACGAAGCCATTGAGCAGATGGAGGCAGTGTTGTCTTTATGTGATGGTGTGATGGTGGCCCGGGGTGATCTGGGGGTCGAGCTACCAGCGGAAGATGTGCCGCTCTTGCAAAAACGCCTGATCAAAACCGCCAATCGGTTGGGGATTCCGGTCATTACCGCAACTCAAATGCTTGACAGCATGGTGAGTAATCCGCGACCTACTCGCGCCGAAGTTTCCGATATTGCGAACGCCATATTGGATGGCACCGATGCCGTCATGCTTTCTAATGAGACGGCGGTGGGTGATTATCCGGTAGAAGCGGTCGCCACGATGAATCGGGTGGCGGAGCGCATTGAGCACGAACAAATTAATCGCAACGTGGGGAATGGTTCGGGTCGCTCCATTCCTCATGCGATCGCAAACGCGGTTGCAGATATTGCAGGGCAGTTAGATGCAGCAGCCATCATGACGTTGACCAAGACTGGTTCAACAGCGCGCAACGTATCTAAATTTCGGCCTCAAACTCCAATTTTGGCGGTGACGCCCCATATTGATGTGGCTCGCAGACTACAGCTTTCTTGGGGAGTGCGCACGCTGGTCGTGCTAGATCTCCCTTCGACGGGTCAAACCTTTCAAGCGGCGATTAATGTGGCCCAAGAGCGGCGACTCTTGGAAGATGGAGACTTAGTGGTGATGACCGCTGGTACGCTACGAGGAGTCCCCGGTTCAACCGATTTAATTAAAGTGGATGTCGTAACGGCATTATTAGGTCAAGGGGTTGGGATTGGACAAAGTACTGTTAGCGGTCGCGTCCGCGTAGCCAAAACGGCCCGAGAACTCAATAACTTTAACGACGGCGAGATTTTGGTCGCACCAACCACCAATGCGGACTTTATAGATGTAATCCAGAAAGCAGCAGGCATAATTACGGAAGAAGATAGCCTGGCCAGTCACGCGGCAGTATTGGGACTACGTCTCGGCGTTCCAGTGATTGTCGGCTTCCAAAATGCCACTAAAACGATTCGCGACGGATCGATCGTCACCCTAGATGCCGGACGAGGGGTGGTCTTTTCCGGGATGTCGGCATCAAACCATCGTCTGGGTGATCGCACAATCGATTTCTCTATTCCCTAGGCTCATTTCTCAGCCCGTTCATTTTTGTTACGGACCACCTTTCGTTAAGTTAAGTAACAATTGGCAGTTTTCTAAAGGAAAAGAATGATGATTCCGCGTTGGTGTCTTGGAATTTTGCTGTGTGGCTGGCTATGGTTAGGTGGTGTAGTGCTGGCACCCGCGTTGGCAATGGGTGGAACCCAACCCGAACTCAATGTCCCCGCCCCTGATTTTGTCTTGCCCACTAACACGGGCGACGGTGATATCGCGCTCCAAGATTATCGGGGTCAATGGGTGGTGCTTTATTTTTATCCCCAGGATTTTACGCCAGGCTGCACGGTTGAAGCTCAGCGGTTTCAGCGAGATATCAAAAAATTTCGTGATCGCAACGCTGAGGTCATTGGCGTCAGCGCTGACGATACACAATCCCACGACGAATTTTGCGACTCAGAAGACTTAACGTTTCCGTTGCTATCGGATGAAAGTGGAGAAGTGAGTAAAGCCTATGGCTCTTGGCTGGGCTACCGTTCTCTTCGTCATACTTACTTGATTGATCCGGAGGGCGTGTTGCGCGAGATTTTTCTGGGCGTTAGGCCCGTTATACACTCTCAGGAAGTATTGGCTCGTTTGGAAGAACTGCAAGCTCAGGGCTAACTGTTGAAGTTACGGTCTTCGCTAGTTCACTGAGAACATCTGTAATTTTGAATTGCTAACTCTCGGGGCACTCTGGCATGCAATTTCCCTTTTGCCCAAGCGGTCATGGCAATGTCGATAATGAAGTTGAAAAGATGTCAAATCCAATTGAGGGCAAGCTTCTCCATCATTGGCAATCCGAGAGTAACGTAATAAAACACAAACGGTCCGGTAAATACATAGCTATCGGTGCGATCTAAAATACCGCCGTGACCTGGGATGAGCTGTCCGGAATCTTTAACGCCTGCGTCCCGTTTCCATAAAGATTCGGTAAGGTCCCCCATCAAACTAACTAGACCAATAATGAGACCCAGGGCTAAGCCACTCACCGGCCAAATGGGCCAGCCTAACGCCCAGGCACCGTAGCCGCCTACCGCCATACTGCCTAAGGTACCGAACACAGCGCCCTCCACTGTCTTCTTCGGGCTTATCGTCGAAAGTGGTGTCTTGCCAAAGGCTTTACCCATAACGTAAGCGCCAATATCTGCGGCCCAAATACAGGCAAAGGCCAGGAACGTAATTTTGAGGGCGTCGGGCCAACCATGACCAAAGGACAAGTTTTGAAAATCAATACTCGCAACTTGCACCGAGTCGGGCATTAAACCCACCCGCAATCGCACCCAGTAGGTCGGGAGACAACCGCCGTAAAACAGACCCAAGATTGAGGTGGAAATGTCGGCGATAGTGGCGAGCTTGGGCTTAAACAATAGGTAGAAGCAGACAATGCCGCCCGCCAGCGGAAAGAGCGCATCCGTAAGCTGAGGTGTAAATGTCGCGCTTAGCAGCAAAATTACAGACAAAACGACGGTCGTTTTTGCCGCGGGCTCAATGTTTTTCGCCTTGGCCAACGCAAAAAATTCCAGCTCGCCCAAAATGACAATAATCAAAAAGCCCAAACTGAAAAACCACCCCCCCAAAACAATCATGGTGAGGGCGACTGCGATCGCAGCTAATGCACTGACTGCCCGCGTCAAAGACATAGACGAAAAACCTGGAAAATTTTGATGGCGAACCGAAAACGGATAGAGCACTAACCTACCAGTCTAAGCTATATGGCACCGCCCCCTGCCAAAAGGGGTGGCTGCGAGCCAGAACGCTTTAGAATTAGGCAACATCAAACTAGAAGTGTCCTCAGAGATATCTCAAAGCTATAATTTTTCGCCACTGAGGATAAACGTTGGGTTAACGGCGGCGAAGGTCTGATAAATTCCGCGGGTTTCCAGCCGATTAACTGCAGCCTGAACCACTTCCAAATTTCGGGCTTGCAAACCAGATAGCCCCTCAGAAATGGCGTATAGATTCTGCAAGCTATTTGCGATCGCAACTAACCGGCCGCCCTTGAGCAATTTTGCCCAGGCTTGCTCTAAAACGACTTTGATGGGCCGACCCCCTTCTAAACAAATGCGATCGGGCGGGACACCCAGCTCTGCGAAACAAGCCGGGGCCTCTCCAACATGAACAGTCACGTTACTGACACCAAAGCGTTCACAATTGAGACGAATTAAATTGGCGACATCTTCATCTCGTTCAACTGCGACGATTTTTCCCTCGGGACATAACAACCCGCTTTCCACCGGAATGGTCCCGGTTCCGGCACCAATATCCCAAAGCACGGAATCCGGTTTCAGGCGCAAGGCCGATAACATAAGTAACCGGACTTCTCGTTTACTCAAGGGAATGCCAGGAAGTCGTTCAAAACGATCGTCGGGAATCCCAGGCGTACGGTAAGGCCAAAGCAAAAGAGCACCTCGGCAAATTTGAACGATTCGATTCTATCAGCGTCCAGTTTTTTACTGCGATCGCTAGGAGGCTTTATAAATTGGGAATCTCAAAATTAGAAGTGTCCAAAGCGATCTGGCGAAGGCGATAAAATCAGCTCCAAAGATTTCACCCCATAACGTTCTTATCTTTTTGCTTTATGCCAAGCACTTCCATTGATCTGGCTGACTATTTCGATTTAGCGGTTCTCGCCCCCACCGCCACGCTCCAGGACGTGACTGCGGCATGTCGGTTAGCGATTCAACACGATTTTCCTGCGGTGTGTGTCTACTCCAGCGCCGTCCGACACACTCGCGAATTACTGCAAAGTAAAAAAACTCAAGTTTGTGCCGTGATCGGTTTTCCGAGTGGGGCGGTCACCTCTACTGTTAAATTGCTGGAAGCCCAAGAAGCTGCGGATAATGGGGCGACAGAACTGGATGTGGTGTTGAATCTTGGCCAGGTCAAAAGTGGGCATTGGGAATCGGTGTTTAACGAAATCGCCCAAATTCGCGAAGAAACGGGACAGGTCATTAAAACGATCTTGGAGTTGGGGGTCTTGACCCCTGCTGAAAAGAAAACGGCAGCAGAAGTCTGTTTAGATGCAGGAGCGCACTATCTCAAAACCAGTACGGGCTGGTTTGGCGGGGCAACGGTCCCTGATGTGCGCTTGCTCTCGGAGATGGCTCAAGGGCGAGCGGGGGTCAAAGCCTCTGGCGGAATTCGTACTTACGAGCAGGCAATCGCCCTCATTGAAGCCGGCGCGACTCGCCTCGGCACGTCTCGGGGCGCGGAGCTCTTAGCCCAGCAGGTGGCTTACCATGAGCGAGGAATGCAGCCCTAGCCAGCCGTCATGACGAGCTACACCACTACCGGCATCAATCTCAAAGGCAGTCCCTTAGGCGAAAGTGATCGTTTAATCACGATTTTGAGTCCGGATCATGGTCTGTTACGGTTAGTCGCTCCAGGCGCCCGCAAACACAAGTCACGACTGCGGGGGCGAAGCCAGCTTTTTACCATCAATGAGCTGTGGATTGCTAAGGGTCGCAGCTTAGATCGGATTTCCCAGGCTGAAACCGTCGAAACCTATCCTCAGCTCAGCAGTAACTTGGGCAAGTTAGCGGCAGGACAATACCTGGCAGAACTTGCGTTAGGGGTCGGCGTTATTGAACAGCCTCAAGAGTCGCTCTACTTGCTTTTAACTGAACATCTGCGGCGAATTGAAGCCCTGTCTGATTTAACCTATCTGCATGCTTATCTCTGCCACGGGGTTTTTCATCTGCTTGCGATCGCAGGGATTGCGCCCAAGTTGTTTGATTGTTGTGTGAGTGGCATCTCGATAACGCCGAATTTTGTCGAACCAACTTGGCGGGTGGGTTTAAGTTTTACAGGAGGAGGCGTAGTAGATCTCGGTCAATGGCGAGAGCAACAATTGGCTAGCCAGAACCCACTGTCTTCTGTCATAAAGATAAATAGCCTAATCAGCGCGACTGAACTGTGCTTATTTCAGCAGCTCAGCCAACCGCAACTCAGCGCTCTCGGTTCTTTGTTGCCCGAAACTGCGCCCTTATCAGAAGAGGCCGGGTGGGCCCGCGTAGAGCGTCTACTGCGCATATACCTAGAGCACCATTTAGAGCGTCCAATCCGCTCAGCGGCGCTCTTGGAAGGTGAACTGAGTCCTGATTTCTAGAGCGCCTTTGTTTGACTTGTAGACTCCATGACCGTTACCTCATCCTCCTCTGATTCTTCTGCTGTTGATCCCACTTCCCTGCCTAAATATGAAGATGAGTCCGGCAGTTTGATGGATGTTTTACGGAACCGCCGCTTTTTGCTGTTGTGGAGCGGACAAATTTTTTCCCAACTAGCGGACAAAGTTTTTCTGGTGATGGCGATCGCCATTATTGCCAGTCAGTTTCAAGGTCCCGATCAAAAAATTAGCGGTTGGGTCTCGGCTGTAACCATTGCGTTTACGCTGCCAGCTGTATTTCTTGGTTCCCTGGCGGGCGTGTATGTGGATCGCTGGTCCAAGAAATGGGTCTTGGTGGTGTCCAATCTGCTGCGGGGAGCCCTCGTTCTCTTGCTGCCCGCTATCCTAAGCGCGGCCACGAGACACTGGTGGGGCTTACCAAGCGGCTTTTGGGGGCTGTTACTAATTACCCTGCTGGTTTCGACCTTGACGCAGTTTTTTGCTCCCGCCGAGCAAGCTGCAATTCCGCTGATTGTTTTGCGATCGCGTTTATTAAGTGCCAACTCGCTTTTCACGACCACGATGATGGCGCTCCTGATTATCGGCTTTGCGTTAGGCGAGCCTCTCATTAATTGGGCCGATGAGCTGGCAGGGCAACTGGGTTGTTCTGGCGTGGGGAAAGAAGTGCTCGTGGGTGGCGGCTATGGGGTTGCCGGCCTAATTTTGCTGGGACTAAACATCCCTGAAAAACGCAAAGTCGGCCCCGAGGTTAATCAACATCCTTGGCATGATATCCAAGCGGGTATTGCCTACCTAGGTCAAAATCGTCGGGTCCGCAACGCCTTAATTCAGCTCACCATTTTGTTTTGTATTTTTGCGGCGCTGGTCGTGCTGGCGGTCAGCTTAGCGGATACGTTGCCTGGTATGGAAGCCGAAGAATTTGGTAGTTTGCTGGCCACCGGGGGTCTGGGTCTGGGCATTGGTGCGATTCCCTTAGGGCAATGGGGGAATCGACTCCCGCGAGCTCGGCTGAGTGTGATCGGGTCTCTCGGCATGGCACTGGCTCTGGTGGGTCTTGCATTTGGGACTCAGAATGCTTGGATGGCGCTGGCATTCACGGGTTTTTTGGGACTGTCTGCTTCCTTGGTTGGAATTCCGATGCAGACAAGCATCCAAGCTGAAACCCCAGAAAATATGCGAGGGAAAATCTTTGGACTGCAAAATAACGCGGTCAATATCGCCCTTTCACTACCGTTGGCGGCAGCAGGCATCGCCGAGACTTTTTTGGGATTGAAAATTGTATTTTTGCTCTTAGCGACCCTTGCTCTCTTCAGTAGTTTTTTGGCGTGGCGAATTGTAGTCAATAGCAACCAGACGTCAGGGTGAGTTGACATCTATGCCCCTCTGTAAGGGATAATCAGCTGTTTGCAATCGTTCGCTGATCCAAGACATCACCCATGCACATTGCCTGGTTGGGGAAAAAGTCACCATTTTGTGGCAACGTCACCTACAGTCGAGAGATTACGAATGCCCTCAGCGCGCGGGGGCATCGGATCAGTTTTTTGCATTTTGCAGACTCCCATGAAAGTCAGTCCAACGACGCTCACGAAGTCTCGCTTCCTTGCATCTACAAATCTCAGGGCTATACTATTCCCACCCTCAAAGCCAGCAAAGTCTTAAGCGATGCTCTGACGAACTTACGTCCCGATTTAGTCCACGCTTCTTTGACTCTGTCACCCTTAGATTTTCGCTTGCCGGAAATCTGTCAGCAGTTGGGTATTCCCTTAGTTGCCACCTTTCATCCGCCTTTCGATAGCAAAGTCCGTAACTTCAAGTCCAGCGCTCAGCTGCTGGCGTATCAGTTTTATGCTCCGTTTTTGGCTCGTTACAATCGGGTCATTATTTTTTCCTATTTACAGCGAGAGCTTCTCATTAAATTGGGGGTCCCAGCGGCAAAATTAGCGGTTATCCCCAATGGAGTGGATGAGGATCGCTATTTGCCCGGCTATTCGGAAATTAAGCATGAACTTAATTGTGATCGCTTGTTTGTTTATCAAGGACGAATTGCGACCGCTAAAAATGTGGAAGCACTCTTGAAAGCCTGGAAATCGGCGCGCATGGGGAAGCGCAGCAAGTTGCTCATTGTGGGAGATGGGCCTTTAGCTGAAAATTTGAAAAATACTTATCGATGTGAATCCAATACGGTCTGGTTCGGGTTTGTCGCCAGCGAAGCCCGTCGCATCGAAATTTTGAAGGGGGCCGATGTTTTTATCTTGCCGTCTTTGGTTGAGGGATTGTCTTTATCGCTCTTAGAGGCGATGGCTTGTGGGGTT
>JBCDHF010000023.1:0-19318 GCA_038750375.1 Cyanobacteria bacterium P01_H01_bin.15 | reverse complement strand
GTAAACCAGCAAGAATTTTCATTGATGTTGGCTGGAACGCTAGTTGCAACTTCTGCTGCTGCCATGATGGTTGTGTACTTCATGATGAATAACTGCTTGGAAAGTTTAGCCATTATTCATCTTTAATGCCTAGCCCAGAATGTTCTTGGCGATTGCTGTGACCTGTTGTTCGTGTATTCATAAGTATTGAAGTGGGCTACTTGAACCCAAAGTGCTGCTTGAGGACGCTATAGGATTCGTTAAGACGTTCAAAAGTTTGGCGACTCCCTCCCCGATCTGGATGGCTTTGCTTCGCGAGCTGCCGATAAAGACCTTTGAGTTCGGTGACTGGAAGTCTTGATGGCTGAGTCTTAAAGCCAAATTGGTGAAGCGCGGCTCGCAACTCTCCCGCACTCACACCTGACGCCAAGACGGTTTGTTTGGACATGTTCTGTTGCTGCGCTAGTCGAACGGCCGGTGAATATTGCAGGGCCTGAGTTACTCGACTCAGCACTTCGTTGGGGCGCTGTAATAAGTTAATCCATCTCTCCGGATAGGCGAAAATAACCCACGCCACTAAGAGATCGGCTTTGGCAAATAAATTCATGCGATATTTAGTGACGCTTTGTAAATGTGATCGCATGGCGGACTGAGTCGCAAAGCGAAATCGAATTCCGTGTGGACCGCCAGAAACGGTGTAATGAGGATTGCAAAGCCTTTCATAGCTTTCGTAGGTTAGTAAACGTAAATGCTCTAAGGGCAGGTCCAGTTTGAACTTTCGTTTTTGACTAAAGGTTTGCCGCAAAATCGAAAGGGGTGGGATTCCTCTGTGTGGTGCTGGCTCAAACTGGATAGATTGCATCGATATACTCCCGAATCAGCAATTTATCATTGTTGGTCTAGACGAGTGATTCTAGACCATAGGTTTCACGAATGACGACGAGTCCGTTATTGACTATTCGCTATTTACCGATCTGCTCACAAGAGGCTGGCAATCTTCAAGAGAAAAGGCTGAGCCATTGCTAATCGGCATACTTGTACACTTAGCAGATACATCTCAGCCTCAAAAAAAACAAATAAACAAACTACGTATGTCAATCTTGCAAGACGAGCAGATTGTAGCAGTTTTCTTCCGCATACTGAGAATCGACGCTCGGTCATCTAGCGCTAGCGACGGCGCGCCTTTTTCATCCCCTTGAAACCTGCTTCGAGCCATTGACACGCAGGCCTCCTTGTTTGATTGATATCTTAAAGAAAGATATTGACGAATTTGACCGTTAGACTGTAAGTCCGCGATCTCTACAGGACAGGTTTCGAGATCACTACTTATTCTTCTCACTAAATTTCTGCCAAATTTTTTCGGTGTCGGCTTTAGCTGTTTCCTTGGGGTTGATTTTCTTATCGTGAAGCAATTTCCTCAAGTTTGAAAGACTGCGAAGTTACCTCACGACGGCGAAGGAAATCTATACAGATTACTGTTTGTTTTGAGCTATTTCTATGGTGAGTAATGTTCCAGAAAATACTGTCGCTTACTCAAAGGACGATTCCCTAGGTCTGGAGGTCAGCAACGATAGCCGCCTACTGTCAACTCTGATGGCGAACTTACCAGGAATTGCCTATCGCTGCCAGATTGATGCAAGCTATACCATGCTCTTTTTGAGTGAGGGCTGCTTGAGTTTTACCGGTTATCATCCTGCCGAATTGCTGCATAATCGAGAAATTTCTTATAACGAAATTACCTTTATTAAGGATCGCGCCAGAGTGCGCGCCACCATCGAAGCGGCGACGGCTCAATATAGCAATTTTGAAGTCGAATACCGCATTGTTACTAAGGCGGGAGAATTGCGTTGGGTCCTAGAGCGGGGTGTTTGTGTCTTCGATCCGGAAAGGACGCCTCAATTTTTAGAAGGTTTAATTATTGATATTCACGATCGACGCCGAGCCGAGGAGGAAAATCGCCTCCTACAAAATCTAACCCGTGTAATTTACAAAGCGCAGACCTTTGAGTCGGCTTTGGAGACCGCATTGGCTGAAGTGTGTGAGGTGGAAAATTGGACATTTGGTGAGGCGTGGGTCCCAGCCCCTGACCGGTCTTGTTTAGTTAATAGCACTGTCTTTCATTACCGCGAGATTGACGATGATGCCGGTAATTGGTCGCTCGCTGACTTCGAACAGGCCCGGCGTTCCATTACCTTTCAGCGCGGTGTTGGTTTGCCCGGTCTTATCTGGGAGTCAGGAGAACCTGTTTGGATGTCCGACATTACTCAGGATCCGTCTTTTTTTCAGTCTATTCAAGCAGAAAATTGTGGACTGAAAGCTGGATTTGGGGTGCCTGTCTTAGTGGCGGATAAAGTCGTAGCGGTGCTTGTCTTTTGTTTGGAACGGTCTTGCTCCGAAGATCGGCAGTTGGTGGAGTTGATGTCGGCTATTGGTTGTAAACTCGGGGAGCTAGTGCAACGACAGCAAGCAGAAGCTCGTCAGCGCTTTATTGAAAAGCGGCTTGTCAGCATGGCAGACGCTACTCCAGGTATTTTTTACAGTGCCGCTAATGAGCCTAATTTTCCCTTGACCTATGTCAGTGATAGCTGTGTAGAGATTACCGGCTATAAACCTGAGGAGTTGACCCAGCAGAATGGACATTACTTGAATAAGATTACCCATCCTGCAGATGCTGCCCGTGTTTTAGACGCTATCCAAACTGCCATTCAAAAAGAATATCCCTATCTCGTTGAATATCGAATTCAAACCCGTGACGGCCAGGAAAAATGGTTATGGGAAAAGGGTCGAGGTGTTCAGGATGCCCAAGGCAAAATTATTGGGTTGGAAGGGTTTATCAGCGACATTAGCGATCGCAAGCGAGTGGAAGAGGCTCTCCGTGAATCTGAAGCTGAACTCAGGGCCATTTTTGCGGCGATGGATGATGCAGTCTTGGTGATTGATAAGGGCGGGAATTTTCAGAAAATTGCGCCTACTAATCATCGATTACTTTTTCAGGAGAGCGATAGCTTACTCGGAAAAAATTTAATTGATATTTTTACATCTGAGCAAGCCGCAGAATTTCTGATTGCGATCAATCAATGCCTCACGCGTCAGCAAACCATTACGACTGAATATCATTTCAGCATTGGCAACCAAGTACATTGGTTTTTGGCAAGTGTGTCGCCGGTTAATGCTGAGCTCGCCGTCTGGATGGCGCGAGATATTACTGAACAGAAACGGGCCGAGCAAGCTAAGCGTGAAGCGGATGCTCGCTATCGACAACTCGTAGAAAATATTCCAGAAGGCGTCTTTCAAGCGACATTGTCTGGACAATATTTGAGTGTAAATTCGGCGCTTGCTCAAATCTATGGTTATCGTTCTCCGGATGAATTGCTTCGTCTTGATCCACAAAAGCATCGGCGCTATCTCATCGCGAATCGCCAACAGGAAATTACTGATCTGCTATTTGAGCAAGATTCTGTGGTGGATTTGGAATCTCAAGTCCGCCGCCGGGATGGATCGATTATATGGATTTCCGAAAACATTCGGGCTGTTCGGGATGCAACGCAACAAGTTTGTTATTACGAAGGTACTGTTCAAGATATTACTCAACGCCGTCTCGATGAGCAGCAGCTTTATCATCAAGCCTATTTTGACAGCTTAACGGGATTGCCTAACCGAGATTATTTTATGGATAGACTCCATGAATATCTCCATCATCCCGATTCTCAACACTTTGCCATCCTCTTTTTAGACTTAGACCGCTTCAAGTTAGTTAATGATAGTTTAGGACATCATATCGGTGATCGCTTACTGGCGGAAATTGCGCTACGACTACGCCGCTGTCTGCGCTCTCAGGATCTTTTGGCACGCTTAGGGGGAGATGAGTTTACGGTTTTACTTGAGCAAGTGAGCCAGATTGAGGACGTAATCACAACGGCAGAGCGGATTCAGGAAGCCTTAGCTCAACCGTTCCAACTCGGACCTCATCAGGTTTTTACTGGAACCAGTATTGGTGTCTATTTATATCGGTCTTCTCTGAGCGACAGATTAACCTCTGAGGAGCTTTTACAGGCTGCCGATATTGCCCTTTATGAAGCCAAAGCAGCCGGACGCGGGACCTATCGCATTTTTAACCGCTCGATGCAGCAGGAAGTTGTCGCCCTTATGGATTGGGAAACTGAGTTGCGTCAAGCTCTCCAACGGGGTGAATTCGAATTGTACTATCAGCCCATTGTTGCGCTAGAGAATCGGCGAATTGCGGGCTTTGAAGCATTATTGCGCTGGCGGCATCCCACCCGTGGATTAGTCTCCCCAACCCAATTTATTGCGATCGCAGAAGAAATTGGCTGCATTGTACCCATTGGGATTTGGGTCTTGGAGACTGCCTGCCGTCAGCTTAGTCAATGGCAACAGCAGCTTTCGCAGCATGGGTTGAGCCACTTGCCGTTA
Source organism: Cyanobacteria bacterium P01_H01_bin.15 (assembly GCA_038750375.1). Taxonomy (GTDB): domain Bacteria; phylum Cyanobacteriota; class Cyanobacteriia; order Cyanobacteriales; family JAAUTE01; genus JAAUTE01. The sequence goes on along the minus strand of JBCDHF010000023.1, from coordinate 14,908 downwards.
ACCATGGCCGTTAACTTATCCGTACGACAGTTCGCTCAACCTGACTTACTGGATGTGATCAAGAAAATTTTGCTGGAGAATAAGCTAAGCGGTCGGCAGTTATGCCTTGAGATTACGGAAAGCTGCTTGCTCAATTATCCGGATGCCGCCGCTGATATTCTGACGCGCCTTCAGGCCCTGGGTGTTCAATTAAGTTTGGATGATTTTGGTACTGGTTATTCGGGTTTGAACTATCTTCGTCAATTGCCTATTAATACCATCAAAATTGATCGAACTTACGTTCAAAATTTGGTCATAGATCAAAAAACCATGGCGATTACACGGGCGATATTTAAACTCACGGATGAATTAGCTATTCGAACAGTAGCGGAAGGTATTGAAACGTCTCAGCAGCTTGAGATACTTCAGGAATTAGGTAGCACCTATGGACAAGGCTATTTATTTAGTCATCCTCTATCCGTTATGGCTGCTGACGAACTCTTATTGTCAAAGAGTGGTGCGGCTTTGCCAACGCACTCTCATGACTTCACCTAATGTTGCGTTAAAGTGCCTTATCAAGATGAGGATAGCGGGTGTTTCGTGAGTTTGCTAATGCTTGCCTACTCTAAAAGGCTTATGAAATCTTGCGTTTTAGGGTATCCATCTACCTCCTCTTCGTCGGGTCATCTTTAAATCAGAGGGCAATGACTGTTCCTTGGACTCCCTCTGTTTGTAACGACTGTAAAATGCGCTCGGCTTTGCTTCGCTCTCGAAAAATGCCTACCTGTAACCAGGATTGTCCTTGATAGTTGGTGGTGAAGGCTTCTGGATATTGTGACCGAACTGTTTCCTGTTGGCGTGGGTTACGGGGCGAAACGAGAACTTTGTACGTTCCTTGAAGTTGCGAGGCGGATAGAGGCGTTGCTCCAGAGGCTGGAATGGGTGTCGGAGGGACCGGTAGGAGGTTGCCCTGGTTCTGAGCAGGCGCCACCGCAATAATATCTCCCAAATCACGTTGTTCGTCTGGCTGTGGGGGAGGAGGCAACATATTATGGTTGCGACTCGGTTGAGGCACGGTTGCTGACGTGGGTGAAGTGGGGAGCCCTGCGCCATTCAGTGGTTGACCTGCTGTTGAAGATCTAACCGGCGGGGGTGGAAGGATCTGGTGGCTGGCGACCGGTCTCGTCCCTGTGGTTTTGAGAGTGGGTGTGACAGGTATAGGATTCGATGGGCTTGATGACGTAATGGGTCGCAGCGGTGTTGTCGATCGCGATAGTGGCGGTGAAACTGCTTGAGGGCTTGTCGGAGTTGGCCTCTCGATTGTCCGTGCGGTAGGTGCTGTAAACACCATTTCCTTCCCGGTATGGGTCGGTGTTTGACTGGGTATCGCTGTTGCGCTGATTGTTGAGGGCGTTGGCGCAGTGGGTTGAGTTGCTATGACTGTTTGTAAAGGACTCCGTTGACTTTGCTGATTGATCGGACCTTCTACTCGCCCATTAATTTGATTGCCAAAAGCGGCTATTTCACCCTCTTGGCTCCGATTTTGCATCGCAAATAAGCCTTCTCGCTGGTTGATGCGATTCCCGCCAGGTTCACTGCGCGTTCCTAAATCGGCTTTGGCCAAGGCAAAGGTGATTAATCCAGTGGTGCTGGCATCTGTAATTTGATTCCGGCGCAGTTTAGCTTGAGCCTGGTCTCCTAAAAAAATTGCTGTGGACGTGTTTTTAAATTGGTTGTTAGTCAGGGTGCTCCAAGTTTGACCCGTGGCGACAAATCCTTGTTGATTATCCGCAATGACATTATCAAGTAATTCTGGCTGGCTGGTCTCTAGCGCTGCGATCGCGGTTTTATTTTGAGATAGCCAATTGCCTTCAACCTGGGGCTGACTTTTTCCCTGGATCTGAATTCCGACACCATTATGGTTCTGGATGGTGTTGAAGCGAATTTTTGGGCTGCCGGCGGTGATGAGGATGCCGTGACCCTTGGGATTTTCAATAGTAAGCCCCGCCAATTCCGATTTTCCGCCTAACACGATTAATGGCTTCTGGGCTAGATTTCCTTGGATAATTACTTTTTGACCGCGATCACGAAGACGGCCCTGTAACTTGAGTCCGCTTGGTATGCGTAAAGGTTCAGACAATTCATAGACTCCTCGCTCTAGCATCAGGGTTTCATCGGCTTGGGCTGCGTCTATTGAGTAATTGAGAGTTTGCCATGGTTTTCGGGCTGTTCCCGGATTACCATCGGCACCATTGCTTGGATTAACGTAGTGGGTCTCTCCCGCAGCCAGAGTGATTGGCGTTCTGCCCAAACTTAAGCCGACCGTTAAGCAGAATCCGCAAACTAATAATCCCCACCATTGCCAGCGTTTAATCGATCCAGAAACTCTCCTGTATCCTGTCAAAGTCTGGAAATTGGTGAATCGAGAAAACCCTTGCATCTTCATCATTCCCATGCCAGTGATCGCGGCGCCATAAAACTCAGAAACATTCCTTGCTGACGTGAGTACTCAGAGGAGTGTTGCTCATTGGCGGCAGAGATTGACAATACCCTTCAGAATTACCTCTGGTAATTAAACAATAAATAGGGCTATCCATATGGTTCCGTTAGTCCGTAGAATTAATAAACCCTTCTTAAAAATGGAATCCTAGGTGTCCCTCAGTGAAGCTTTTTGTCTACCACGCTCCAGAACAAACTCCTGCTGATCAAATCCCTGACTGTGCCGTGGTCATTGATGTCTTGCGGGCAACCACAACTATTGCCACTGCGTTACATTACGGTGCTGAGGCAGTTCAGGTTTTTAGCGATATTGATGAGCTGCTGGCAGTGAGCGCTGATTGGCCAGCTGAAAACCGAATTCGAGCCGGTGAACGAGGTGGGCAGGCAGTGCCGGGCTGTGATCTAGGAAATTCTCCTTTGGACTATCGCTCACAATCCGCCGTCGCTGGCAAACGGCTCTTTATGAGCACTACGAATGGAACTCGGGCACTCCAGCGGGTACAGTCTGCACCCCTAGTTGTGACTGCTGCACAGATTAATCGTCAGGCTGCCGTCGATTTTCTCCTTGCAAAGGAGCCTGAAACAGTTTGGTTACTGGGATCGGGCTGGCAAGGGGCTTATGCTTTGGAAGATACTGTGTGCGCGGGTGCGATCGCAGACGCTCTGCCAGAAATGACACCGGGTAACGACGAAGCCGTTGCTGCGGTCTCGTTGTGGCAACAATGGCAAGCAAGCTTACTAACTTTGTTTCAGCAAGCAAGCCACGGTCAAAGGCTCTTACGGCTGCAAGGCGATGCCGATTTAACCTATTGCGCTCAGAGTGATCAGCTAGACGTACTGCCCATTCAAACTTCACCTGGAGTACTCATCGCTAACCCAGCCTAGGGATATAACTTTTTGACGATATTAATCCTTAGGGATTCAAGCGCTGAATACGTGAGGTTAACAGCCGATCGAGCCAGCTTTCTAGAAACTGTCGATTGGCTAACTGTTCTGTCGGGTCCTGGGTTCCGATGGGATGGGGCGCTAAACCTCGTAAGGCGGCCGTCGTGACGCAATACATGGATTTTTGAAAACTTTCGCATATTTTGACGAGTAGATCGCCATCATCGCGAGGTAGTGTGGCGTAGTAGTCTTGTAAATAATCTGGCAAAAAGTGACGCATGTCTTGCATCAATAGCGTGGGTGGAATCCCCGCGCCACCGACTGGAATGGGGTCGGCATAAAGAGCGCCGTAGGTAAATTGAGAAATATCGTAGTTGATTTGATTGGCTTGCGCATTGTATGAAACCGTTCCCAGAAAGGGAGTACCCCGAAAGAAAATAGCTTCTACATAAGGTACTGCTGTATCCATCAAAAACGTCAGTCCAGCTTCTTTCGGAATAACGGTGAATTTCTTCCCTGCGATCGTCGGGTGATAAGTAATCGGGGTCGCGGCTGCGGCGACAAGACCATCTTGAATATATTGAACGACATCCATAATCTCTTTGATGTCGCCGTCCTCATAGCGAGCTGCCAAAGAAGTGAAAATATCACTCATCACCCGCCAAAATTGACCTAGGGCACTGTTATAAGCCATAGAGCGCAATTGCTCAGGCAAAAAGTCCACAAATACCCGATTCAACGCTCCCACAATGGGATTTCGATGGCAGACCGCTTCAATAGGACCTTGACTCCGTTCCTTAAATTCAGGGGAGTCGAGATAGGCATCTAAGTCGCCACCGCCATGCCAAAACATCCCTTTGGAGCAGTATTCGGCATACTCATAATTGATCCGATCATGCCAAATAAAGCGCAGCCACTTTTTCGGCGTAATCTCCCCATTGAAATATTTAAAAAACGGAAATAGCAGGAGGGCTTGGGTGTCTGCCACATAGCAGAGGTTCACCGAGTAAGCATCTAAAACAATGCCATAACTTGCGATCGCGCCCATCACTTCTATTAAATTAGTCGGGCTGTCGGGTAAGAGCGCGCGTCCTTGTTCCAGATTTTCCAGGATTGAGGCCAAGGGGTGGGTGGATTTGGCTAATTGAGCAACCATGTGTAAAAAAGATTTTTATTTAAATCGCGTTGAGTCGCCAACATTCCCTCCGCCGGATTGGTGGTTCCGAAAACTCTGAAAAAGTTTGACAAGGCAGGGAACTAATGACTCTCGTTGAGTAAGCAACTGCTATGAAATCAAGACGCTTGTCAATACCGTCTATTCTGAATTGCTAAGGTTGGTTTGTGCAATGTTCTTCTGGGACTTCCTCAAATGTTTGGGTAGCCGATGCAGTTCGAGGGGGGGGGATTGTTCTTTGGCCTTATTCACTAATTCCCAATCTCCTGTCACTAAGGATGTGGTCTCAACTTCGCTCCAGCGCACCATCCAATTGGGCTGTATCCCAAAAATCACAATGGCTGCGGTTAATATCAGCGCGGGCAAGCTTTCTCCCCACTGAACAGATGGCAGCGGCAAAATACTTTCTAGAAGCCGACCGAAGAACACTCGATTAATGACCAAGAGAAAATAAACGGCGGTCAAGCCTGTCGCGACTAAACAAAGTAGAGTTGCCACGGGGAAAATTGGAAAACTGCCCCGAAACACCAGAAATTCAGCAATAAAACCGACCATGCCGGGGATTCCAGCACTGGCCATGGCTCCGATAATCATCAAGCTACCGGTTAAGGGCAGCCCCCGTTGAGGGTTTAGCAATCCCCGGAGTACCGTGATATCCCTCGTTCCAGTTTTGGCATAAACGACGCCAACAATGAGAAAGAGCAGCCCAGAAATCAGTCCATGGCTCACCATCTGAAATTCTGCTGCTGTTAAGCTTAGTGGTGTGCTTGCTGCTGCCGCTAATAAGATGTATCCCATGTGGGAGATCGAAGAGTAGGCAACGACTTTTTTCATGTCTGTCTGTGCGATCGCACAGGCCGCTCCATACAATGCGCTCACCGCTGCCAGTATTGCTAACCACGGTGCTAAGTAGGTCCAAGCATCTAAGAATAAACCGATGCCGAAGCGTAATAAACCATAGGTCCCTAGCTTAAGTAGGACTCCCGCGAGCAGTATCGAAATTGGGGTAGACGCTTCAACGTGGGCATCCGGTAGCCAGGTATGAAAGGGAAAAATGGGAATTTTGATTAGAAATCCAATCAATAGCGGTATCAGCAATAAAATTTGGGTCTCTAATGGAAGTACGCTCTGCCGCAGTAAGCTGTAGTCAAAACCCAAATGATCGCCTCCGCCAAACCACGCTAAACCGATAAAGGACAATAAGACCAGAATCCCAGAGAGCGCTGTGTATAGCAGAAACTTCATCGCGGCATAGCCTCGGCGCTTACCTCCCCAAATTGCAATCAGGAAGTAAAGCGGAATAATTTCGAGCTCATAAAAGAGGAAAAATAGCAGTAAATCTTGCGCTAAAAAGGCACCGACAACACTGCCACTTAAGAGCAGAATCATGGAGTAGTAGAGCCTTGGGCGTTCGATCTCTGCTTTTGTTACTGCGATCGCAATTAGGGTTAGTAGACCGTTCAAGACAACCAGTGGCAGAGATAGTCCATCAATGCCCAGGTGATAGCGTAGGCCTAAAGTCTCATTCCACGCGATATCTTCAGGTAACTGAAACGCTGGCGTTGTGGGATCAAATTGTCCAGCTACGACAAGACTAAATAGGAAAAAAACTGTTGCTAAAACAATTGATATATTTCGATAATGAGATGACGATCTATTAGCGGGGATGAATCCAATCAGGGCTGCACTGAAAATTGGCAACCAAATTAGTGCACTTAACATGTTTTATTATCCTCGGATTAGTATTCTTACGACCTCGTAATTGGACGACACTACTGGGGCATAAAAGAAGACCAATAGTCAGTAAACTGCGACCACTGGCCGCTTAGTAAAACCCAGATTAAGACTCCGACACCCACAACAATGGTCAAGATATAGAACTGAGATTGACCACTCGTGTTGTATTTCAAAGTGTTTCCACTGAGGATTGTGAATAGACTGACTAGATTGACCGTGCCATCAACGAGATAACGATCGAACCAAGCCGTAACTTTGGCTAACGTACTGACCGCTCCGACCACCGTTACCTCATACAGTTTCTCAATGTAGAAGTCATAAGCCAACAAATCCTGTAAAAAGCGCCAGTAGAATTGGCGCGGTCTCGCCCATGAACGATTGAGCGGTAGCACTAACCCCAACACTAGCCCCAGCACTCCAGATGCTGAGAGTATCGGCATTGACCAAGTGATCAACCAAGACGTGGATGAAGGAACCAGCGGCGGAACAGGGCTGAGCCACAGCTTCCAACTTTGGGGGACGGTCGGTGCAAGTAGCGTGATAATCATCAATGTCACCATGGGAACTGCCATTGGCCAGGGGACTTCGGTGACCCGGCGGGTCTTAATCTGGGGCGGGCCCAGAAAGATTAGTCGGAAGACTCGCATCAAGTTAGTGGCACAAGTGAGATTGACAAACATCAGCAGAATCAGCAGCCAGCTCGAAACAATCCAGTCACCGTTAAACCAGCGTTGGTAGGTTGCCCACATTCCTAGGGGAAATATGGCGATGAGCCCCAACATGCCCACTAGAAAAGAGCCTGCCGTTGCAGGCATTCGTGACCATAAGCCCCCCATCTCAGTCAAATTTTGATCGCTGGTTGACAAAATAATCGAACCAATGCTCATAAAGAGCAACGCTTTTGAGATCGCATGACTAAATAGCAGCAGTAGCGCAATATCGACTTGTCCTAATCCGACCGCCACGAACACCAACCCCAAATAGGTGCTAGTTGAATGGCATAAGGCTCGTTTACAGTCCACCTGTGCGATCGCAATAAAAGCCGTGCCGATGGCCGTAATTAAACCAATGACGATGAGGGTATCGGCTGCAACGGGAGAAAGTGTAAAGACCGGCTCAAGTTTGATCAAGACAAATGCACCGGCTGACACCACCACTGAATTTCTCAATATGGAAGCCGGGTTGGGCCCTTCCATCGCTTCATCTAGCCATAGATTGAGCGGAAATTGGGCGCACTTACCAGTAGGCCCAGCAATTAACGAAAGTCCAATCAATGTGGCTGTTAGGGGTGGCAACGGGGACGTCTTGGCCCAGCTTGCCAGTTGAGAGAAACTTAGCCCTGCACCGTAGCTGGAAAGCGCCACCAATCCCATTAGCAGAATAATGTCTCCCACCCGTTTCGTTAAAAATGCATCCCGTGCTGCGGTTACAACTAATGGCTGAGCATACCAAAATCCTACGATTAAGTATGTCGATAACGTCAGCATCTCTAGCAGACCGTAGGTCAGCAACAACGAGTCACTCAGCGCAATTCCACTTAACGCAGCCTCGAAAAAACCCATCAAGCCATAGAACCGAGCTAAAGACCAGTCTTTTTCTAAATATCCCAGCCCATAAATCTGGGCTAAGCAGCTCATAACCGTTACTAACTGAAGAGCCCCTAAGCTTAAGGGCGACAACTCCATATCTAAATCCAAGCTCAAGTCTGCGACCTGAAGCCAATGAAAAGACAGTTGAAGCGGACCTTGCTCCCAAATCAAGAAAAATAAGACAGCGCCATGACTAAACGCCAGTAAGGTTAGAAAGATATTGAGATAGGCTGCTGGACGCGGACCCGTTCGCCGAATGAGCCCGAGAGACCATGGCAAACTCAAGACGGATCCGAGTAATCCATAAAAGGGAATAATCCAGCTCGTTTCAAGGAAAAAATTAATCATTAAAATCGTATATATATTTGCTTATTGTCTCTATGTATCTGAGGAACCAATCGACAGAATCTTTATACCTCAGAATCCTATTCTGGGATGCCAAAACCAAAATCTGAAATAATTTTTAGGATTTTTAAAAGCCCAGTTTTTTGACTTTCTAAATTTCACTGAGGTCAAGTATCTCCCTCAGCTATTTAATTAAATCCCTGCCAGATAGTATGCTCCTTCGATTCGATTGCTTACTTGAGAGTTTGATGCTTCTAGGCTAATGATTACAAACGATCTGTAGAGTGTGCGTAGAAAAATCATGAGACTCTACGTAGCTACCTAGATCCCACAGAGATGATCCAAATTCCCATTAGTTCGGTCTCTGAAGCCTAATAATATTAAGAAATAAAAAAATAAAAACCTTCAGGCATTTTTGCTGAAATTTCAGAATAATTTTCGAGTATCGAACAACTGATTAACTTTTGTGAACATTGCCATTAACAAATATCATGCTGACTTATATTGTCAAACGGGACAAGGTCTCCTATGCTTCTTTGTAGGTTGAGTTTGAGCGGGTTTCAAACCAGTTTTGGTTCTTCAGAATAGTTGAGAAAATTACAGAGCTCTGGGCTAGGCGTGTTCCGAATTAGGGGCAATCAGTTGTGCTGGGTGTCTCTGATCTCTACTGTCTACTGATGGTTGGGGATGTGAAGTGAATCGATCTCTCTTGATCCTTATTCTTTGCTTCCTTCACAGAAATTCAGCTGAACAATTGTTTTGACGTAGTTAGATGAGCGGCTGCTAGTCCAGTTGAGCTTGACGTATTGAGGATATAAAAAATGCCAATTGCAGTGGGAATGATTGAGACGTTGGGTTTTCCAGCGGTTGTAGAAGCAGCGGATGCCATGGTCAAAGCTGCTCGCGTTACCTTGGTCGGCTACGAGAAGATCGGTACTGGACGAGTTACCGTCATTATTCGTGGCGATGTTTCGGAAGTCCAGGCTTCAGTTGCCGCTGGTATTGAGAATGCTAAGCGTGTTAATGGCGGGGAGGTTCTTTCCACGCATATCATTGCACGTCCCCATGAGAATTTGGAATATGTGCTGCCCATTCGCTATACCGAAGAGGTGGAGCAATTCCGATCGTAAATGGAATTCAGGCGGGATTGTAGGGATGGTTGGTAAAGTCTGTTGAATCATCCATCTCTATAGTTCTTTGTTTTTTGCAATTTCGTACTTTATTCGTTGATCAAAGCCTGCATAGGAGAATTGGATGTCTATTGCTGTTGGAATGATTGAAACTCTAGGGTTTCCGGCAGTCGTTGAAGCTGCAGATGCCATGGTTAAAGCTGCCCGAGTCACGCTAGTGGGCTACGAGCGCATCGGAACAGGTCGCGTGACTGTGATTGTCCGTGGGGATGTTTCGGAAGTACAGGCTTCTGTTGGTGCCGGTGTCGAAAATGTAAAGCGCGTTAACGGTGGTAAAGTCCTCTCTACCCACATCATTGCGCGTCCCCATGAGAATCTGGAATACGTGTTGCCAATCCGTTATACGGAATCAGTTGAGCAGTTCAGGGAAAGTGTCAATGGTCCACCTATAGGAACCCGCCGTCCTTAGTGAATAGAAACACATGCGAATAGCTGTTGTTCGTGGCACTGTCGTCAGTACTCAAAAAATATCCAGTATGACCGGTGTCAAGCTGGTGGTTGTACAGTGGGTTGATGAATCGGGAGAGCCTCTCCCCGGTTACGATGTCGCTGCTGATACTGTTGGTTCAGGTGTTGGTGAATGGGTTTTGATATCCCAAGGTAGTGCTGCTCGCCAAGAAGAAGGCTATCATCAAAGACCTTTAGATGCTTTAGTTGTCGGCATTATAGACACTGTGACTGTTGAGCGTGGCTTTAAATACAGCAAGAGAGACTCTGACCGTTTACGTTAGCGGTACTTCCACTCTTGCTACGCATTTTGGAACTCTATGCATCGTGAAACTTACTCTAACTTCGTAGTATCCCAGTGGAGAATAGAAAACGATGACCGTCCATATTGAAGCTGCGCCACCGACTCCCTGGTCCGATGCTTTAATTGAACCGAAAATTGCGACTACTGCCTACGTTCATGCGTCGGCAAACTTGATTGGTCAGATCCAGGTTGGCGATGATGTTCTGATTGCACCGGGTGTTTCTATTCGCGCTGATGAAGGAGGACCCTTCTTTGTGGGTGTGGGGACAAATATCCAAGATGGTGCCGTCATACATGGTTTAGATCAAGGTCGTGTTGTTGGGGACGATGGAAAAGAATATTCTGTTTGGGTTGGAGAAAAAGTTTGTGTTACGCATTTTTCGCTGATCCATGGTCCTGCATACATTGGTGACGGCTGTTTTATTGGATTTCGGTCAACAATCTTTAACGCGAGGATTGGAGAAGGATGTATTGTTATGATGCACACCTTGATCCAGGATGTAGAGATACCTCCCGGGCGTTATGTGCCATCAGGATCCATTATTACTAATCAGCAGCAAGCCGATCGATTACCTGAGGTTCAGGACGGCGATCGCCTTTTTACTCGCCATGTGGTGGAAGTGAATGATGCTTTAAGGCTTGGGTATCAATGTGCAGAAAGCGAAGCTTGTCGCTTGTCTACTAAGAAGGGTGCTGTGTTCCCGAACGCAGAAGTTAATAACGGTAATCGTCAGTTCCAGTCGGTGGAGAAAATGAACACTACAGTAGATCCCGCTCAGCAAGTGCGGTCTTTGGTAAATCAAGGTTATAAAATTGGTTTGGAATACGCATCACCGCGTCGTTTCAAGACCAAGTCGTGGCAGACAGTTCAGACTATTGAATCGCATCAAGAGCAAGATGTGTTGCGACAAATCAAGGCTGTTTTGGCTGAACATGTGGGTGAGTATGTGCGAGTCATTGGTATTGATCCGAACCGCAAAAAGCGAGTCTCTGAAGCCATAATTCAACGCCCTGGAGATACCGCTGACATTAACTTTTCTGCTTCTACGGGCTCTTCCCGTTTTAGTAATGGGCATCGTCCCGCATCCAGTTCTGCTCGCGACCACGTTAGCGTGAGTGGAAGTTTGCGAAACCAAGTTCGCTCTCTTCTGAATCAAGGCTGTGGTCTAGGGGTTGAACATGCATCTAGTCGTCGCTTCAAAACTAAATCTTGGTTAACCGCTCCCTCTATTCGCGGCAGGCGCGAAGATCAGGTGATGGCGGAAATCGAAAGTTTATGTGCTCAATTTACAGGGGATTATGTCCGCTTAATCGGCACTGATTCCGTTCGCAAGAAGCGGGTCGCAGAAATTATTGTTCAGCGTCCGGATGGACGGGTGAATAGTGCAAGTAATGGAGGCGGTGGTAAGTCCCGTTATTATCGTAGCTATGCTGGCGCCGCCGGGGGCAGTGCTGGATTCGATCCGGGTATTGTGAATCAAATTCGCAGTTTGTTGGAGCAAGGTTATGCGATTGGAACGGAGCATGCCGACAAGCGTCGATTTCGGACAAAATCTTGGCAGACTTGTGCGCCTATTACGGCTTCTCGTGAAAGTGATGTACTGGCTGCTCTGAGTGCTTGTTGTGCTGAGCATGCTGGTGAATATGTCCAGTTTTTTGGTATTGATACCCAACATAAGCGTCGTGTTGGCGGTGGCATTGTTCAGCGTCCAGACGAGAGTTCTGCTGCTCGATCCAAATCCACCGCTGGTGAAAGTTCAGCCAGTAACTCGTACGGCAGTAGCTTTAATAGCAGCATCGGAAGTGGGCGTTCAGTCTCTAGTTCTGACTTATCTCCCGAGGCAATCTCCCAAGTGCGCAGCTTTCTCAGCCAGGGCTTTAAAATCGGAACGGAGCACGCTGATAAGCGTCGTTTTCGCACAAAGTCTTGGCAGAGTTGTTCTCCCATTCAAAGTAGTCGCGAGGATGATGTTATTGCCGCGTTGGCTAACTGCTGTGTGGAGCATGCGGGTGAATATGTCCGAATGTTTGGCATTGACCCTCGGCAAAAACGGCGTATTGGTGAACTTGTTCTGCAGCGGCCGTAGTATTTCGGTCATTTATGGAATGTAGGCATCTTGGTCGTTAGTGATAATTTCTTTATTTACTAATGTGTGAACATACTGACCACTCTTTGCCTCTTTGAGGTCTGCTTGAAACCCCGATGCCTGGCTTTTCTTCTTCTTTAATTAGCCGCCCTCTTCCAGAAAATGAAGATATTTATTTATGGGGAGATGTGACTGTTGAGTCAGGCGTCAGTTTTGGCGCAAGTGTGATTATTCAAGCTGCTAAAGGCGCCAAAGTCGTTATCCGTCAAGGTGCTTGTATCGGGGCTGGCTCCGTTTTTAAAGTGACGCAGGGTCAGATCGAAATTGGAGTTCAAGCCGTATTGGGATCTGGTGTTTTAATTTTTGAACAGGTGTCTATTGGTGAGCGTGCGATTATTGGTTATGGATCAACACTCTGGCAGACTGACATTCCCAACGATGCTGTAATTCCACCACAGTCTTTGCTGGGTGATCGCTCGCGTCCAGTGGAATTTGAGACTAATGATTCTGATTCTTCGGCCGCTGAGGATTATCATTCATCCACTTCCACCAGTGAGTCATCGCCATCTTCAACGGGAAGTCGCAAGTCTACATCTGTCTCAACTCCCACACCGCCAGTCATTGGTAAGGCATATGTACAAGATCTATTAAATACCTTGTTCCAACGCTAAGAGCTGGGCGTTTTGAGGCGAAATCCGAAAAATTATTAATTCAGTTACTGTCGATCAGTTCTCAGGAAAGCGCTAATGTGAACTAACTGTTTATCCAGTTCAAAAAAGTTAGAAATAATTGACTTAACGCTTGAACATTTTCTCTCTTTATAAAAAATAGTGAGTGCTCATCTCAGTGTGAGATCTTTTTAATGTATGACTCCCTTACAGAGCATTTATTTTTTGATGAGGAGTAATGATTCTAATTACTTACTCGTCATTTTTTTCGGATCTATTTATTGAATATAAAATTCGCTGTTTTTCGATTAAATATAGCTAGATAATTCTAGAAATCTTTCTCTATCTGGGATCAGACATAGCTGATTGGCTAGGAGATGCTTCATGGATAGAAATTTTCTTGAGTCCACCTGAGTATATTTACCTTTAAGGCGCATTCGTTTTTCTGAGTCGCAATGAGTGCATGGTGTCAAGCAAATGGTATGTATTTAAGGCGCATTAGTTAAGTTTTGTCTACTTTCTGCTGTTCATATTTATTGATTAGTTTCTTTAATTGGTTTGAAAATATAAAACGATACTTTTTCACTCAAAAAAGCAATTTAACCGCAAAATAAAATCTAAAGTGCATGTTAAGATGTTTGCAACTTGTACGGTCCAAATTTAAATAGGGACTAGCAGTTTTTTTAGAACAATTTCATCAACCTTTTTTCTCATTATTTGAGCAGGGAAATCGGGTCGGGAAAAGTCAGTCTTTCATGATGGAGGAACAACTTAATGGTGCAAGCACAAGCAAAAGCGGGGTTTAAGGCCGGGGTTCAAGATTATGCCCTGACTTACTACACTCCGGACTACACCCCCAAAGATACGGACTTACTGGCTGCGTTTCGGATGACTCCCCAACCGGGTGTTCCTCCTGAAGAGTGTGCGGCAGCAGTTGCGGCAGAATCTTCGACAGGTACTTGGACAACGGTTTGGACAGATAATTTAACTGATCTCGATCGGTATAAAGGTCGTTGTTACGATATCGAATCTGTTCCTGGCGAAGATAATCAGTACTTCTGTTACGTTGCGTATCCTTTGGATTTGTTTGAAGAAGGGTCGGTTGTCAATATTTTGACGTCCATTGTTGGTAACGTATTTGGATTTAAGGCTCTCAAAGCTCTGCGTCTGGAAGATTTGCGCATTCCAGTCGCTCTTTTGAAAACTTTCCAGGGACCTCCTCACGGTATTGTCGTTGAGCGCGACTTGCTCAACAAGTATGGTCGTCCTCTATTGGGCTGTACCATTAAGCCTAAGTTGGGTTTGTCCGCTAAGAACTACGGTCGTGCCGTTTATGAGTGTTTGCGCGGCGGTCTTGACTTTACTAAGGATGATGAGAACATTAACTCTCAGCCTTTTATGCGTTGGCGTGATCGCTTCTTGTTTGTACAAGATGCAATTGAGAAAGCCCAGGCAGAAACGAATGAAGTTAAAGGTCACTACCTAAATGTCACAGCTTCCACCTGTGAACAAATGCTTGAGCGTGCAGCGTTTGCCAAGGAAATCGGTACGCCGATTATCATGCACGACTTCTTGACAGGTGGTTTTACTGCTAATACGACTCTGGCTCACTATTGCCGAGCAAATGGTCTCTTGTTGCACATCCACCGAGCGATGCATGCGGTAATCGACCGTCAGAAGATTCATGGTATTCACTTCCGTGTTTTAGCGAAGTGTTTGCGGATGTCTGGTGGTGATCACCTGCACTCTGGAACGGTTGTGGGTAAGCTTGAAGGTGACCGCGCTGTTACAATGGGCTTCGTTGACCTTATGCGTGAGGACTACGTTGAGGAAGATCGCAGTCGGGGCGTCTTCTTTACTCAAGATTGGGCTTCCATGCCGGGCGTCATGCCGGTTGCTTCTGGCGGTATCCACGTTTGGCACATGCCTGCGTTGGTTGAAATCTTTGGGGATGATTCCTGCCTACAGTTTGGTGGTGGTACTTTGGGTCACCCTTGGGGCAAT
>JBCDHF010000022.1:0-19651 GCA_038750375.1 Cyanobacteria bacterium P01_H01_bin.15 | reverse complement strand
GGGGCTCTCTAAGGGCGACACGGTTTATGTTTCTGGTAACACGCTCTATACTGACGAGACATTAGGAACAGCTGTCGGTTCTGACTATGAAACCGTTAGTGGTGAATATTTTGCTGCTCGGACTGCTGAAATCGAGTCCATCAGCACCACCACCACTACCACAACTTTTGAAGCTGCTCCCGCACCCGCTCCGGCTCCTGCGCCTGCACCTGCACCCGCCGCTCCTGTTCGCGCCTTGTGGTAGGAAGGACCATCGGCTAAGTTCTACGCCTAGAATTACCGGGCAATCGCGACCCTGACTTGAGTTGGGGTCGCTTTGTTTTTGGAAAGGATCTAAAACAGCTGAGAGACGCCAACAGTCCGGCAATTATCAATTGCTGTGATCGGCTGGATTATTGGAAAAAAAGCACTTTCCGGCAGTAGAACAGGATACTTTTGAATACTTGGGTTTTGGCTATGACGATTGCATTCACTTCTGCTCATATGGCTTTCTTGCGAGCATATTCAGCAGCCAACTATCCCGATGAATGCTGTGCATTGATTTTGGGAAAGAGTGGTGAGGGAACGCGCGAGGTGCAGGAGATTTATCCGGTTCAAAATGCTTGGACGGAAGAGTCAGCGACCCTTTGGCAAGATACTGAGTTACATCCTCAAGCCCAAAAGGGGACTCCCGGAGATCGCTATGCAATCAAACCGGCCGAGATGCTGAATGCTCAAAAGTACGCCCGAGAACAAGGATGGGGGATCATCGGGATTTTTCATTCCCATCCCAACTCGTCTCCTAAACCGTCTCAGTTAGATTCTGCGATCGCATGGTCAGAATACGTGTATGTGATTTTGTCTGTGATGCAAGGTCGAGCGGGGTCTTTAGCCGCCTGGCAGCTCGACAAAGAGACACAATTTCAAGCAGTGGAAATCTTAACAATCGTCGATTAAGCGCTCCAGGTTGGGAGTGAACTCACTAGAATGATCAAGCTGAGGTTTCTCCTAACGTCCAAGATAGGACTGGACACATGCTAAATCCTGACCTGAATACGATTGAACTAAATAAAGACGAACTTGAACGCTTTTCTCGCCACATTATCCTGCCAGAAGTTGGGTTGGCTGGCCAGAAGAGACTGAAGGCAGCCAGTGTTGTCTGTATTGGTACTGGGGGGCTGGGATCTCCTTTGTTACTATATTTGGCGGCCGCGGGCATTGGTCGGATTGGCATTGTGGACTTCGATATTGTCGATTCGTCCAACTTGCAGCGCCAAATCATCCACGCGACCTCCTGGGTGGGTAAGCTCAAAATTGAGTCGGCGAAAAATCGCATTCAAGAGATCAATCCTCACTGCCAGGTGGATCTCTACGAAACGCGCCTGAGTTCTGAAAATGCGCTAGAAATATTGGCGCCTTACGACGTGGTCATTGACGGGACCGATAATTTTCCGACCCGATATTTGACTAACGATGCTTGCGTTTTGCTCAACAAGCCCAACGTGTACGGCTCGATTTTCCGGTTTGAAGGGCAGGCGACCGTATTTAACTATCAAGACGGGCCCAACTACCGGGATCTTTTCCCTGAGCCACCACCACCCGGTATGGTTCCTTCTTGTGCGGAAGGCGGGGTTTTGGGCGTTCTCTGCGGGATTGTTGGCACCATTCAAGCCACAGAAGCGATCAAAATTATTTTGGGTGTTGAAGCAGAAAAGACCTTGAGTGGTCGGCTTTTGCTTTATAACGCGATGGAGATGAGTTTTAGACAGTTGAAGTTGCGTCCAAACCCGGTGCGACCCGTGATTGAAAAGCTCATCGACTACGAACAATTCTGCGGTATTCCTCAAGCACAGACTGAAACTATGACAGTTCCTGAAATGACGGTTCAAGATCTCCAGCAGCTCATTGCCAGTGGGGACGACGATTTTGTGTTGATTGATGTGCGCAATCCTAATGAATATGAAATTGCGCAAATTCCCGGCTCCGTCTTGATTCCTTTGCCCGACATTGAAGCGGGACCCGGTATTCAACAAGTGCAAGATCTGCTGAACGGCAGCCAGAAGAAGCTTGTCGCTCACTGTAAAATGGGGGGTCGCTCAGCTAAGGCCTTAGGCATCCTGGAAAATGCGGGCATTGAAGGCATCAATGTTAGAGGTGGAATTCGGGCTTGGAGTCAGGAAATCGACAGTTCAGTCCCAGAATATTAGATCTGGGTACGTGTTCCCAGGGCGAAGCTGTAGTGCTTAATCTCTGGCGAGCCCATAAATTTAGGTTCACTGTTAAATCCTATCTAGCACGTAATGTTGATGTTAGAATCCCCTTAGCTTATTAGCCTGAGGGGTGATCATACAATGCCACGGTTTAGTCTACATACGGCTTGCCAAACTTTAGTATCAGCGGGAGTTCTCGTTATCGGTCAAGCGCTTCCGGCTTGGTCTTTGAGCTTTGTTCCCAGTGCTGCAGTGCCTAACTATAAGCGCTGTGCTCGTGAGTTGTTAGCAGCGGGTTTGGCACCGGAAATGGTGACTGAAGCTTGTGCGCTGGCGGTCCGCCCAGAAGAGCTATCCAAGTGTGTTTCTCGTGTGAGTGCTGCAGTGGATCTCGACCCCACTGTTGTTCTGAGATCTTGCTTTCAAGTTCGTCGCCCGGTTGATTTATCCAAGTGTGTCGTAGACATCAACAAGTCAGTCTTGGCACCGTATCTTGCACAAGTAGACATGGGTTCAGTCGGTGATGCTGGCTCTGAGGAGGTCGTAGAAAAAGTAGTGGCTGAAGATACTATTTCTGAAGACACTGTTTTTGACGGAATTATTGTTGACGGTGAGACCATAGAAGACGAGGTGATTGTCGAGGACGTTATTGTGAAGCGTTCCCCGACTGAATTGCTGGCGTACCAGACCTTGACATCTTGTCAGCGCAGCTTACTTCCCGAACGTTTTTCTCGTTGTGTGATCGGCATTAATAGAAGCACTCAGGCGGCAGATGTAGTCTTAGCACCTGACGACATCATGGGAACCTGTTTGGATGCAGAAGACTATCCTCGAGAATTGTTTTTTGACGAGGCCTCCGATTTATAACTGCCGGTGCTCTAGAATCAGCATTCGCAGTTGATTGACTGAAATTGATCGCACGATGCCGTTCTGTGAGTCAGCAGAACGGCATCGTGCACAAAATGGATGTTCAAATTGAAGTGAGTAATCTTTTATCATTAATTTTCGTCTGGTTGAGTCAAGAAACTTTTTGAGCTCGTTAATTTCTGTTTTTGGATTTGTCTGTCTCTCTTGATCCCCTAGTAATTTTTCCCTTTGAACTCGATCCTTTCCAAAAAGATGCGATCGCAGCGTTGAATGAGGGCCATTCTGTCGTGGTCTGTGCGCCAACAGGTTCAGGTAAGACGTTAGTTGGCGAATATGCGATCTATCGGGCAATCGCGCACAACAAACGAGTTTTTTACACAACACCCCTGAAAGCGCTGTCGAATCAAAAATACCGGGATTTTCAAGAGAAATTTGGCAAGGTTGCCAGCGTGGGTCTGATCACAGGCGATATTTTGATTAATCCTGGTGCCACCATCGTGGTGATGACCACCGAGATCATTCGCAACATGCTCTACGAGACGCCCATTGGCGAGGTGGGCACCTCTGTCGAAAACGTGGAAGCAGTGGTGCTAGATGAGTGCCACTACATTAGCGATCGCGGCCGAGGCACTGTGTGGGAAGAATCCATCATTTACTGCCCACCGAAAATTCAGCTGGTAGGTCTGTCGGCGACTATTGGTAATCCCGACGCGCTAACGGACTGGATGGAGCAGGCTCGTAGTTATGAGGAGACTCCGGCGGCAAGGTGCGTTCTCATTGATTCTGATTATCGACCCGTTCCGCTCCAGTTTTATTTCAGCTCCAAAAAAGGGTTGTTTCCGCTGCTGGATGAGAGCCAGTCTCGTCTTCATCCCCATTGGCGCAATAAACGGAGACGTCCCAAACGTCGTCTGCGCAAAGAGGATTGTCCCCAAGTTGCGCAAGTGGTGCGGCAACTGCGCCAAAAGGATTTTCTTCCCGCGATTTACATCATCTTTAGTCGCCGGAATTGCGATCTGGCGGTTGCGACCCTGCGAGGGATCGATTTGCTGTCCTCGGAAGAATCGATGTGGCTGCAGGAGCAGTTGTTGCGGTTTTTGCTTTACAACAATCCTCTACTTCAGCAAGGTTTATTGGATTATTGCCACGTGGCTTGGCCAGATTTGCGGGCAGCATTACTGGCTTATTTTGAGGGCGACTTTGCTGAAGCTACGCCTGCGATCGCATTGTTAATGTCGCAGCCCCGAGATCGGGTTCAGTTTTGGGAATTTCTGGATGATCAAACCTCGATTGTGCGAGATGGTCATTTAGAGCCCTTGACTCGAGGGATTGCTGCTCACCATGCTGGGATCCTGCCCGCCTGGAAAGAATTGGTGGAGCAATTGTTTGAGCAAAGCATTATCAAAATTGTGTTTGCAACGGCAACCTTAGCGGCCGGTATTAATATGCCAGCGCGGACCACGGTGATCTCCAGTTTGTCTCGTCGCACCAATGAAGGTCACACACTGCTGACCCCGTCGGAGTTTTTGCAAATTTCGGGTCGAGCGGGTCGGCGGGGCATGGATTCCATCGGGCATGTAGTCGCTGTCGAAACGCCCTTCGAAGGACCGAAAGAGGCTGCTCATCTGGCTTCGTCTGGTGCTGAGCCCTTACGGAGTTGTTTTACTCCGTCCTATGGCATGGTGTTGAACTTGCTGCAAAAGCACTCCCTAGAGGAAGTCAAAACTCTTCTGGAGCGAAGTTTTGCTGAATATTTAGCGATTAAGCAGCTCAAACCGGATCAACAAGTGATCGCAAAATTAACGGCGGATTTGGCGCGGTTAAATGTGCGGCTGGGCGGCATTACCGACGCGGATTGTAAAGGCTATCGCAAACTCTGGGAACGCAGACAAGTTGAAGAACAGCTCTTAAAAACTCTGCAGCAACAGGCTTGGCAAGCGCGTCAGGACGATTTAGCGCTGTTGGTTTCAACCTTGCCACCTGGAATGGTGATGTATCTACGTGGGAAATTTATTCCCCAAGACGTCCCATTACCAGCTGTGCTGGTTGGCCTGCAAGGAGAGACTCTCATCTGTTTAGGCCAGGATAATCATTGGTATTTAGCGCCATTTTCCGCACTGGTGGAACTAGGAGAGGATATTCCGGCGGGAGCCACGTTAAAGACGCCAGCGTTTGAGAATCCACGACGATATGGCAAGCGGCAGGAAGGGACCCCCGCAACCGCCGAGATTGCCGCGCAATTACCCGATTATGTGTACCCGCCCGAAGTGATTGCTCAGCAGGGACGCTTAGCGAGCGTTGAGAGTTTATTGGCGAAGCATCCGTTAAGTCAACAGCCGAATCCAGAAACAATTCTGGCGGCATTCGAAGAGCGGCAGACGCTGCAAATTCAACTGCATAAATCCCAAACTCGCTATCAGAAACAAGAGGCTCGGCGATCTTATTATTGGGATGAATTTATGAACTTGGTGGAAGTCCTGCGACATTTCGGGGCGCTGGATGAATATACTCCCACACCTTTAGGACAAGCCGCTGCCGCGATCCGAGGGGAAAATGAGTTGTGGCTGGGTCTGGCATTAAATAGTGGAGCCCTCGAATCCTTAACGCCAGAAGCGTTAGCTGCTGCCGTCGCCGCTTTAATTTCGGAGCCGACTAGAGTGGATAGCTGGTGTGATTTTCAGCCTGCGCTTTCTGTGATGGAAATGTTTGATAACGCATCAGACAGTCGTCCTTCCTTACGGGAATTAGCGCGACAGCTCATCCAAACTCAGACCCGTAATCAGGTGACGTTGCCGGTCCTGCTGGAACCGAAAATGGTGGGTCTTGTGGAGCAATGGGCTTCCGGCTGTGATTGGGATGAACTCACAGAAGCTACCAGCTTAGATGAAGGCGACATTGTGCGTATTCTCCGTCGGACGGTAGATTTACTGTGGCAGATTCCCCAAGTGCCGGGGCTTAGCTCGGATCTGGTTAAGTCGGCAAAAGCAGCAATTTCGCAGATGAAAAGGTTCCCGGTTTGAGGAAATGTTTAAATAGTGAGAGCCTGTTCTCCCTCTGTCGATAGGGAGCGGTTCGTAATTTAAATATTTCCTTATACAAATTGAATTGTGATGCGACGACTGGGTCTGATAGGAGCGATTAAATTAGCAATCCTCGGCGGACTGATCGGTGTAATGCCGGCAACATCGGCCTCTGCTCAGCAACTGGGAGTGGTGATTAGCCGTGATAATGCGGGGCAATGGCCGGAAATTGAGAAACGGCTCCAGCTTTTAGGGAAAGCGTATTGCATCGTCAATGGCGATCGCTGGGACGATAAAGCTGATTTTGAGCGGGTAGATATTCTCTTTTTACCCAATGTGACTCGATTGTCACCGCAGCAGTCTCGCGCTCTGGATGGCTGGGTGGCCAACGGCGGCAAGGTAATTGCGACGGGGACTACCGGTAATTTTTCTTCGCCCTCTGTCAGAACGGAACTACAAACTATTTTTGGAGCCTACTGGGGATTTGCGAATCCACAACCGGCTGTCCTCAATTCCTTGTCAACGGATGCTGCTGATGCCACCCCCATCCGCGGCGGCACGCTGCTGACTGCATTGCCGACCACCAGAACCTTAGCGACGTGGCAGCTCTCTCGGCCGGAGCCAGCAATTATTAGCAATGGCAATACCACTACTTTGATGGGTTGGCGTTGGGGCTTAGATGCGATCGCAACTCCCGAAGTAGATGTGGCGTGGTTAACTGAAGTGCTAAATCAATATCCTGCGCTGGAGCCAGCGGTTGCTAGTTCGCCCCAAAATTGTGATTCTGCCATTGCGGGGAACGGGATAGATATTTCTACGAACAATGCTTCTGCAGTCACGCCCACCGCGCCAATTCTCTCTGCGCCACAGGTTGTTAGTTCGAACGCCGCACCCACTAATTTACTGGCTCAACCGGCACGGATTGCCCCTAGAGAGGCCGTTTCGTCTTCTGTGATCGCGGCTCCCCGTACGGAGCTTCAAACTGTTGCGGTAAATTCTCAACCGATTTCTGACACTGTTGCAACCGAGCCCCTTAATCAGACTCAAACTATTGCAGCCGAGCCCCAATCTACCGTAGAAACGCCTGTCGAAATTTCAATTTCTGCGCCTGAGCCAACTCCGCAGCTACCTAAACCCTTGGCAAACTCAGTTCCAGCACCTCAGCAGACTCCACCCGTGAGGGCGGCCTCTTGGCCGGCTCCCGCGCAACCAAAATCGAATAACAATGAAGCTTTACCGGCTGACCTCTTAGAGGCAACTGGTTTACGGCAAAGTCGGCGACCCGTCGGACCGATGTCCTTTTATGATTGGCAGCGCCAACAATGGCAGCGCTATAGCCCTCCTGGTCAGGTCATTTATCCTGCTGAAGCCGATATCATGTCCGAGGATTTAGGCAGCTTCATTGCGCGGGTGGAAACCAGTCTGATTAGCAGTGCCGCCAGCGGGAATAATCAGCCGCAGCCCGCGCCTCGACGCTCTTATTTTCAAGCTAATCCGGTGACGACCCCTCAACAAGCAATCGCCAGTGCCAAACACGGGTTAGCTAATTTTCAACAACTGGTCGCTGCCGGTCAATATGATGCGGCACGACGAGAATGGCAACAGGCGTATCAGTTGCTGTGGGAAGCCTATCCCACAGCGCAGCCTTTATTAGTGCAGCCGGAATTGCGCACGATCTGGCTCGATCGCGGCACTATTGTTAGAGCGGGTTCGGAAGCGGGTCTCGCCAAAGTGTTTGATCAGTTGGCAGCTTCGGGGATTAACGTCGTCTTTTTTGAAACTTTGAATGCGGGCTATCCGATCTTTCCCAGTCAGGTCGCACCAGAACAAAATCCGTTAATTCGCAATTGGGACCCCCTAGCATCAGCGGTTAAGCTTGCCAAAGCACGAAATATGGAACTCCATGCCTGGGTTTGGGTGTTTGCGAGTGCTAATCAGGCTCATAATGAGCTGCTGCGGCAACGTTCGGATTATCTCGGACCAGTTTTATCTCGTCACCCAGAATGGGCAGGCCGTGATCGCAATCAAAATATTTGGGTAAAAGGCTCGCGTAAAGCGTTTATTGATCCAGCGAACCCACAGGCGCGGGAGTATCTGCTGCGGCTTTACGAAGAAATCGTTACCCGCTATGACGTGGACGGCCTGCAACTGGACTATATCCGTTACCCGTTTCAAGATCCAAACCAGAATATTACCTATGGATTTGGTCCGGCTGCCCGTCAACAGTTTCAAGCGCAATTTGGGATTGATCCCATCAACCTGAGAGTTAACGATCCGCGCTGGACCCAATGGACCCAGTTCCGGAAATCTCAGGTGGATAGCTTTGTCGCCTCAGTCTCCCAACGACTCAAGCAACGACGCCCTCAGCTTGTGATTTCAGCGGCGGTCTTTCCGTTTCAGCGTAGTGATCGTCTAGACCGACTTCAGCAAGATTGGGAAACCTGGATCGATGCCGAAACTATTGACTGGCTAGTGCCGATGAGCTATTCGCAAGATTCAGAGCAACTACGCGATCGCACAAGGCCTCTATTTAGTCACTTCTCTTCTGGCTCAACGCTGCTATTGCCGGGGATTCGTTTGCTGAATCTTCCCGATGTCGTGGCGGTTGATCAGGTCCAGTTTCTGCGAAGCTTACCCACCGAGGGTTATGCCTTATTTGCAGCGGCGAACTTGAATGACAACTTAGGGCAAAAGTTTGGGTCAACTCAGGGGGGTCCAGCCCAGGGTCCGTTACCTCACCGGGAGCCTTTTAAAGCCGCCAGTACCCGCTATCGCTTGTTACGTCAAGAATGGCAGTGGCTGAGTCAAAACCCTGACTACACAGGATTAAATGCGGCGGAGCTACAGCGTTGGGTTCAACAGTCTGCAGCCTTGGATAAAGCATTGACTAAGCTGGCAACTCAGCCCACAGACGGCAATTTAGTGCGCGCTCAATTGGGTTTGTCGACGTTTCGGCGAGAGTTTGAAAAATGGGGTGACGCGTCGGGTTCATCCGAACCCTTCCAGGTGGAGAGTTGGAATAATCGCTTAGAGACCCTCTCACGGCTTTTGAAATATGGCGAGCGGACACATTTAGGAGCACGTCGTTCCGTTGTTCGTCGTTAAGTGTCTGACCGATTCTCTGTTTCTACTCTGAGATTTAGAGGAGCTGAAAACCTATGAAAATTCAGCGCTCAGATCTAAAAATTATTGGTTGGATCTTCATCGCCGCTTTGTTGCAAGTCTGGGGTCTCGCCAGTAAGCCCGTCTGGGCGGATGAGTGGTCTTCTCTCGCGTTTGGATTGGGGGCAGGCTTCCGTGAAGTCCCGCTGAATCAAGTCATATCGGCGGAAACTCTGCTGTCTCCTGTTGATGCAGTTACAACTTGGCAAGGGCCGGCGGCATTTCAATCCTTACAGTTAGAAAGCAATCATCCGCCGCTGTATTTTCAGTGGTTGCATCTATGGCTATTAGTCACAGGATTTATGGGGTCCCATCTCATTTGGTGGGGACGATTATTTAGTGTGTTATGGGGTTTAGCCACGGTTGCGATCGCAGGATTTTTTGGCAGCGCAGTCGGAGGTTGGCGATTGGCTGTCTTGCTAGCAGTTTCGCCGTTTGGAGTCTATTTAGGGCAGGAAATACGACACTATAGTTTGGCTAGTTTTTGGGTGCTCTGTTCGCTGTTGTGTTTTGTGCAGGCACTCCGCAATCACAAAAATCAAACCTTGAGTTGGCGGGTGGTTGTAGCTTGGAGTTTAGTCAATAATTTGGGTATTGCGACCCATTTCTTTTTTGGGTTGGGGCTAGTGGCGCAGGCGGTGACTTTGTTGAGCGTTGCCTGGCAAGATTGGCACAAACGGAATCTAAATCTTTTACAAAGTCCCTTTTGGCAACGTATTGGGATCGTTGCCTTTGCATCTGTGCTCGCAGGCTTCTGGTTGCCCTGGGCGGGAGTGGGAGAAACGGAGCGATTAACGACCTGGTTGAATGCGGGTAATCCTTGGGGAGACGGCTTTTTGGGACCGCCAGTACGGTTGCTGCTATGGTTCCTCAGTATGTTTGTGGCGTTTCCGATTGAGGGCGTGCCGATGTGGGTTGCCATTGTGTCGGGGGTTTTCGCATTGGGGCTTGTGGGGTGGTGGGCTTGCCAAGAGTGGGGACCGGCAGCTTTAGATTCAGAAACAGCGTTAATTTACCAAGGACTACGGGATTATTTATTATTCGTCATTCTGTTGTTACTGTTGCTGATCTATGGGTTTGATACGGATTTGAGTTTGGCGCCGCGGTATCAATTCGTGACCTATCCAGCAGTGATGATGTTGATGGGGATATTCGTTTCTTCGCGATCAAAAACGCGGCAAGGTCGAACGCTATTTTTCAGTTTGATTATGGCAGGGGTCTTTGGCTGCTTAACGGTGACCAGTAATTTTGCGTTCCAGAAGCCCGATCGACCGGAATTGGTGGCGGCGGCGATCGCAAATGCAGGGGGAGCACAACCCGTCTTAATTGCGACGTTGCAAAAGACTCATGCGGAGACGAGTAAGTTGATGGGAGTGGCGTGGGAGTTGCAGCAACGAAATGCCCCAGGTGAGTACGTTTATTTGTTAGCGCACAAAAATCAAACTCAAGGTGGCGCCCAGAAAGCAGTTCAGGTCTTAGAGGATGTGTTGGCAGAGCAGTCGAACCCTTTTACGTTATGGTTTGTGAATTTTACGGCGACCACAAGAGGGCTCCAGGACAAGTACGGTTGCGATAAGGATGGTGATTCAATCGAAAAAGTCTCTGGCTATCGCTTTCGTCGCTTTGATTGCCGAGATTATGCGCTGTCATTCCTCGAAGATGGGTCTATTCAGAAGCCGCCCTTGTGAAAAGTAGCGACGGCGTGTCAGAACGCGCTGGAAATAGGCGATTTACGTTATAAACGACCTGCGGGATCTGGCAACAGCGATCAGCCTAAAACTTGCAGAAACAACAAACATAAAAAAACCTCTGCTTTCGCAGAGGGATTTCCAAACAGGAATATTGATAGCGAGCGATGCAATCAAACCGCTGCCAATTGCTCAACAGGGCGCTTACTAGCGCGAATGTCGGTAATGGCTTGGGCGTAGTCGGGAGCGTTAAAGACTGCTGATCCCGCAACAATAGCATTTGCTCCCGCTTCTAACACTTTCCACGTATTGTGGGCCTTTAAGCCACCGTCTACTTCGATCCAAGGGTCTAAACCCCGCTCATCACACATTTGGCGTAGAGCACGGACCTTGTCAGTTACATACGGAATGAAGCTTTGACCACCAAAACCAGGATTAACACTCATCAGCAAGATTAAGTCACACTTTTCCAGCACGTGCTCAATGAAAGACAAGGGCGTAGAAGGATTCAACACCACGCCTGCCTGCTTGCCAAATTCACGAATTTGAGCGAGCGTACGGTCTAGGTGAGGAGAAGCATTATGCTCTGCGTGGACTGAAATGATGTCAGCACCGGCTTTTGCGAAATCTTCTACATACTTCTCCGGCTCAACAATCATCAAGTGAACATCCAAGGGCTTGGTGGTAACAGGACGTAGCGCCTTGACAATCAGAGGACCAATCGTAATGTTAGGGACAAAACGACCATCCATAACATCAACATGAATCCAATCAGCACCAGCTTCATCAACCGCTCGGACTTCCGCGCCTAGTCGACTAAAGTCTGCAGACAGAATGGACGGAGAAATTACAATATCTTTTTTCTTGGCGCCATTGCGCTGATTGCCGTTTTGACTCATGTTGGGCTACCCGTGGCGGAGGTGAATTTAATTTCGCCCTAATATTAACAGAATTGTAAAGATAAACTCCAAAATATTGAGGAAATTAGTATCAGTGTTAACACAATCTTTCAGGGTTTCTCGGTAAGTCTGACCATAAATCGCTGAATCATATCGGCCGTGAACTGAGGTTGTTCGAGATGAGGAACATGCCCACAGCGCTCACACCAAATCAATTGACTCTGAGGCAAAAGTTGCGCAAAGCGGACTGCATCTTGGATTCCGAGAATATCGTCGTTACGACCCCACAAAACTAGAGTCGGTAGGGTCAACTGAGGCAACTGTTGGGCTAAAGAACCATACCCCCCACTTTTTGTAAATTGAATCAACGCTTCTCGCCAATACGGTTGAGTGAGGTGAAAAGCGCCGATTCGGTAGGCGTCCTCAGTCGAGAAATCTTTATCAAAGTACGCCGTTCGACCAATCTGTTTACGAATCCAGGGACGTCGCAAAATCTCGGTTGCCAACCAATCTAGAGGGGGAAACATCAAGTTACCCATTGTTGAGGGCTTCGCCAACCCCGCACTGTCCAACAAGACCAGACCTTGAACAAGCTCTGGATAACTCAAACAAAAGTCCAGCGCCACCGCTCCCCCCATCGACGCACCCACCAGTACCACCGGACTATCAATTTGCGATCGCAAAAAATTCAGGAGGTGCTGTTGTATCTGCGGAGGCCCCACTGGCTGCTGGGGGAAGCGCTGAGTAAAGCCAAACCCAAACAAATCAACGGACCAAACTGTTTGCTGTATAGACAACTTGGGCAATAAACGCCGAAACTCCAAGAAGGAGCTATCAAACCCATGCAGCAAAACTAGCGCTGGGTTCCCGACCCCTTGGCGGACAAAAGACGTTTGGACGGTTTTGTTTTCTGCGATCACAACGGGCGCCACTTGAAGATCTTGCCAGAGTGTGATCGCAGAACTTTCCTCTAGAGAGCTAATGTCTGGACGAATGGAGAGAGCCAGGTTCATCGGCCCCTAGTTAGCGGCATCGCCGAGATTAAACAGAAATGGAACGCTGCTCTTGGAGTCGCCACCCATAACGAGAACTTTGGGCATCTGAGCACCCCCTTGCTTCCAGGCTTCAATGGCTTCTTTCTGCAAAACCAGCTCACCCCCTTGAGCTTTCAGTGTTTCCGCCAATAGTCTCTGGGCTTCCGCTTTACCTTCTGCCCGATTAATTTCAGCCTGTGCCTGCTGCTCAGCTTCTTGAGCGACGTAAACGGCTCGCCGCGCCCGCTGTTCCGCAATTTGCTTTTCTTCCACTGCTCGCGCAAAATCAGCTGAGAAAGAGAGATCGACCACACTGGTGTCGAGCACAATAATGCCGTATTTCTCGAGGCGTCTATTCAGCTCGTTATCAAAATCTTCTTTGAGCAAACTCCGCTGGGTGATCGCTTCTTCTACCGTGCGCAAAGCTGCCGCAATTTTGAAAGATTCTTGAGTTTGTGGGGAAATAATCTTCTGAACTACGTTGCGCAAAGAGCCTTGTTTACGGCGTATATCGACAATTTGCACGGGGTCGAGGCGGAAGTTAATCGCAAAACTTGCAGACAAATCCTGCAAATCTTTGGTTGAGCTTTGGGCCGGAACTTCAAATTTTTGAATGGTCACATCGTAAATGTCCACTTGAGACACAAACGGCGGCTTAAAGTGAATACCCTCTAATAGAGGACCATCTTGAGCTTTACCTAAAATACTCAAGACTCCGGCTTGTCCGGGATTAATAATGACAAAAGCATTCGCCAGTAACAGCACCAGTGCTGCTGCAATAATTCCACCGGCAAGAGGCTGCCAGCTCTGTTGACTTTTCAAAACACTGCCCTCCTCGGCAATTAAGTAGCGGCTTTCGCCAGATCGCTTCGGACAGCCCCAATTCTGAGTTGTTTAATTCAAAAGCGCTCTGACACGCAGCCGTCTCTTTTCGAAAGTAGCGCAGCTACGCTAATCGAGCCAACGCCACCAAGCCTGACCCAATCGCCTTTCTCAGGCTATCAGCC
Organism: Cyanobacteria bacterium P01_H01_bin.15; assembly: GCA_038750375.1. Classification (GTDB taxonomy): domain Bacteria; phylum Cyanobacteriota; class Cyanobacteriia; order Cyanobacteriales; family JAAUTE01; genus JAAUTE01. The sequence goes on along the minus strand of JBCDHF010000022.1, from coordinate 5,785 downwards.
CGATTGGAGGCTCGGTCTTAAAAGAAATCAAAAAAAAAGAACGTCTGCGAGCACAGACGTCTATTAAATAATGCCGATTGAAAATCTCAGAATCCTGAATAGAACCATTTCATCAACCAAGGGTTACTCAATAATGATTTCTGGAATCACTGCCGGCGTTTCAATTGTTGCGTCTGGGGTCGTTGTGGGCGTTTCCACTGGCGCTGGTAGAGTCGTCGGCTCAATTGGTGGTGTCACGTTTCCATCAACGGCGGGCAACGGGTTAGGCGACGACGGTGTTACTAAATCATCCCCGGCAGGAAGAGTTTCAGGCGCATTTAATTGGCTGCTAGATGAACTGAGATAAGTATGGCCTAAGGCTTTTCCTTGATAGGTTCGACGAGTAAATCGCCAAGCGGGATCCAAAAAGATTTTCAAGAAACCATCCGCACTCCCATAGGAGCGACCAATCAATAATTCTGCTAACCCTCGCTCACGAGGCGTGGCGACTAGCACTAATTCTCCATTTCTGGGTGCGATACGAAGTAGATACTTTTGTCCCAAGTCCTGCCCATCAATACGAACTGAATAGCCATTACTATCAGTCGCGCGGCGGCAAACGCCAGAAAAATCAAAATTGAGGAGCAGAGGGTCAACTTGTACTGGACCCGAACCAGATTCACCCCAACAAGCTGGCTGTTTTCCGGGGACTTGTTCAATCAGAATCAGATTGTAGTTAGTTTTTCCCACCTCACCATAAGGTTCCGCGACGGCAACAACGGCATTTTGATCGATTTCCGTTTCATCAAAAAATTGGGCGTTCGCAGGTAGTGTCAGCGTTAAACTTGCTGCCCCAAGGGTGACCATACCGAGTATCCGTTGACTGAGGTGTCCAAGCTTTAAATATCCGAGCTTCATGAGTCTCTTTGCTTCATTAATTGACGACTGGCGGGCGATTATAAACGGCGAACATTACATTCCCTGCATTTCGCTTCCTAAGCTTAGACGCGAATTTTGTGGGAGAAGTTTGACTTTAAACAATCCTTATTCATGGCCTGCGTCAGATCGCTTTGGAGACTTCTGATTTTGACGTGCAGAACTCAAAAATTTTCTGGCACGCAGTTTTCAGCATTTTGCGGACGTCCAAACGAACCTGGATTTTGCTCTCCATCCATTCCCATAAAAAAACCGGAGCTCTCTAAGAACAAGAAAGACTCCGGCTCGACCAATTAATTTAAATGTCGACGCCCATTGGCTCAATTCCGATCAAAAACTCGATTAATCTTGCTTGAAGGAATCCAACCAGGCGCGGATTTGTTCACTCGCGATATCACGGCCGCCCATACCGAAGGCAATGGCGATCGCAACGGCGACAGCCCCACAAAGCAACCCGAACGCCAGATTCACAATATTGCTCGCAACTCCCACTTGTTCCAGAGCCATAGCAGAGACTAAGAAAATAATAGAAATTCGAGCAGCCTGAGCCAGGATGATGGACTGACGAGATCCCGAAGACTGGATCAGTTTGAATGCCAAATTGGCAAAAAACAAACCAATTGCCAAAACAAACAGGCCTGCCAAAATACGACCCGCGATAATCAAAATACCGCCGACAATCTCAGTCAAGGCTGGGATATTCAAAATATCAACAGCCGCCAATGCCGCAAACAGAATGACGCCAACTGTAATGACAAGACCAGCCACTTCAGACGGCGTTTTACCTGAGAACATCGCTTCCGGCTCAGCCAAAGAAGGTGCCTCGTCAGCAGTTGCCGGCTCAGTGGTAGCAGAAGGACTACTAAACCCGAGCCATTCAAAAATCCGGTTGAAGCCGACGGACTCTAAAATACTGCTGACAAACGTGCCCAGAAGTTGGCCCCCAACATAAGCACCAATTAGAATCGCGGCTGCAGCTGCAATATTCGGCAGGATGCCCAGCACCTGATTCAACATTGCGATCGCAGGCTCAGAAATTGCGGCAATTTGCAGTTGATTCAGCGCAGCAATACTGGTGGGAATCAAGACAAAAACAAAAACAACCGTACCCAAGACCCAGGAGAGGGACTGCTTACGGGGACGGACCGGCAAGCCAAACCGCTCACCAAATTCATCTGTCCCGACAGTTCTTAGCAAATTAGCCACAATGCGGCGGACTACCTGCGCCGCAACCCAGCCAGCGCCCGCAATAATGACGGCACCCAAAACGTTAGGCAAGATGGACAAAATGCCGTTTAAGACAGCCTGGGCTGGGTCCAAGGTGCCTTCCAGACCCAAAGTTCCCAGAATCGAGGGCAAGAAAAAGAGAAAGACCAACCAGTAAGCAACTGTGCTGATCGTTCCGGTTAAAGAGAAGGATTCTTCTGGTTCACCCCCAACGGTTTCAACGTCATCATCCTCATCGACAAATTGCTCATTGAGTCGGCTATCCACGTTAAACGTCGTGAGTGCTCGCGTAATAATGAGGCGAGCCAAGGTCGCGATCGCCCAGGCGACGGCCAGCAAAAAGCCAGCGCCGATGATATTAGGCAAAAAGCCGATAATTTCATCTAAAAAGCTGTCTAGAGGACCAGATACTGCCTCTAATTCAAGCGTTTGTAAAACACCGATGACGGTCAGAATTATGACAATCCAAAAAGCAGAATTCGCGACCACATCTTCTACCTTGGGCGCATCTTCACTACTTGAATCAGACACCCAGGATGCTAAACGATTATCAATTTGAGTTCGGGATAAAAGTCCATGAACCAAGCCCTTCACAATGGCGGCAACGATCCAGCCCACCACCAAAATTAGAATTGCAGCGCCCAACTTGCCCAGCAAGCCAGCAAAATCTCTCACAAAAATTTCTTTGAATAAATTTTCTGGAGCGAGTGCATCCTCTAAAGAACTCGTTTGAGCCAGAAGCAACGGCATCGATCCGCTTCACCTAGCGAATGAAAATAAATTTGGACAATCAGAATTCATAACTCCTCTTAAAACTTAGAATTCATCAAAAACATTCGTTAATACAGTCTCCCAATAACAGATGAACGCAGCATCTATTAGAAGAAACCAGCACTTGCCCATAACATTAGTGAATCTTTCCACATTTTTCTGGGATTTTCCGTATTTCCCCTTGTTTGTTCCCAAAATTAATTTTCTTTTTATCTTTTGTTCAGCTGAGCGCCTCACTGGGCGATTGTCCTAAGCAGCCGAACAGACCGCTGTTTCTGCCACAGAACCAGTCCTTGGTAGCGAATCAGGCTCAGTAATTATGTGACGTTTTTTTTCTGACGTCTGCTATCGACAATGTCTTGGGTTATCAATACCCAGGAGATGCGTAAAATCCGATACAGAAATCGGAAACCTGTACGCACAAAATCTAGTATTTGCTGTAACAATGCTGATTTTTCTGAACTGTTCAGCCTATTCAAAAGTCTTAGGCTAGCCATTTTATCGGCGTTGGTCCCAGCGAAGATACCTAAGCCCTACTCCTTCCATGACCTAACTCTTGTGTCGAATTTTCAAATACCTCTATTTAAAAGTTCCAAGGGTTAGCACACACATTCTTTGCCGTTATTGCAGGGATTTTAAGCAAAATTTAGTTTCAAACTGTTTGAAGCGCCGATAATTAGCTTAATTTTGAGTCCTCACGCAGAAACACTCAGATTCGCTTATTAGTCGCATGGGACTAGTAACGTTCTGTTGCAGAGTTTAATGAACGCGATAGGTTAACGATGTCCAAACCAATTCTTTCAAATACGCGAACACCGCGTTTTCGGCCGGAAGAGACGCCCGTTCTTGGCGGTCTGTTCCGCAATTTCTCGCCCGCTTGGGCTGCCTGTATTCCCTTAGTGGCGGTTATCTGCGTTGTCTGGAGCACAGCAGCTTCAGCCCAGGATGTAGCCACCGTTGATGATGTCGTCTATGTCCAAGGTGTCCTCAGCGCCATTTGGATTGTAGTGGCGTCTGTACTGGTAATTTTTATGAATGCCGGTTTCGGCATGCTGGAAGCCGGTTTCTGCCGGCAAAAAAATGCCGTCAACATCTTGTCCAAAAACTTGATCGTTTTTGCCCTAGCGACCCTAGCCTACTGGTCAATTGGGTATTCGATCATGTTTGCTGGCAGCAACCCCTTCATTGGAGGTGGCGGCTGGTTCTTGACTGGTGCCAATGAAACCTACGGTCTGGATCCTTTCCCGATTGGGTTACCTAATGAAGTCTTCTTCTTATTCCAGGTTGCTTTCGCGGCGACAGCCGCCACCATCGTTTCGGGGGCTGTGGCGGAGCGAATCAAGTTTATCGACTTCGTCGTTTTCAGTTTGCTGTTGACCGGTATTTCTTATCCCATCACAGGTCACTGGGTCTGGAGTGGTAGTGGCTGGTTAGGTGGTGCTGGCTTCCATGATTTCGCTGGCTCTACGGTTGTTCATTCCGTTGGTGGCTGGGCCGCCCTAGTCGGCGCCGCCATTCTCGGTCCCAGGGAAGGGAAATATGTCAATGGACGGACCAATGCTATTCCTGGACACAATATGGGTTTTGCATTCCTTGGTTGTTTGATTCTCTGGATCGGCTGGTTTGGTTTTAACCCAGGTTCTGAGTTGGCAGCTGACGAGTATGTTCCTTTTATTGCAGTAACCACTAACATCGCGGCTGCAGCTGGCGGTGCTTCTGCTACGTTGACTTCTTGGCTCAAGGATGGCAAGCCAGATCTCTCGATGATCATCAACGGCATCCTGGCTGGTCTTGTGGGTATCACGGCTGGTTGCTATGTCGTGAACTTCTTTGGTGCCTTTTTGATCGGTCTGATTGCCGGGGTGATTGTCGTCTTCTCGGTGGCTTTCTTTGACTCCATTAAGATTGACGACCCGGTCGGTGCCATTTCCGTTCACTTGGTTAATGGCGCTTGGGGCACATTAGCGGTGGGCATTTTTGCTGACCCCAACAACTTCCCCCAAGGTGGTGGCGAAGGTGCGATTGCCGGCATCCTCTACGGTAACTTTGGTCAAATCGGACCCCAAATTTTGGGTATTGTCTCGATTGGTGCCTTCACCGTCATCTTTTCTGTGATCGCTTGGACCATTATCAAAACTATCTTCGGGATGCGAGTTACTCCAGAAGAAGAAATTCTGGGTCTCGATATCAGCGAGCACGGTATGGAAGCTTACAGTGGCTTTGTGAAGGAATCCGAAGAGGTCATTGGATCTGCAGCTGTTAGCGGCATGGCGTCAGAAGAAACCATGTAGCTTGCACTCTGATTTAGCCGTAACTTGTTTTACGTTAGTTACGCCGTCTCCCACATGGGGGACGGTTTTTTCATTTAAAATTGCAAACAGTTCGGCGATCGCGCCGCACCCTGCCGAAATTAAAATCGCAAGGAAACTATGGCGGAAAAACTCAACACCAAAGCTTTTAAGCGTGCATTGCACGATAATGACCGCTATTTCAAGAAAGGATTTGGTCACAAAAAAGAGGTGACCGCCAGTCTCAATCAGGACTATCAAAGTTCGCTCATTCAAACAATTCGCGATCGCAACTATCGCTTTACCGAGGGCGACATTACGATTTTCCTTGCCGAATCTTTTGGTTTTTGCTGGGGCGTCGAGCGTGCGGTCGCCATGGCGTATGAGACTCGTCGTCATTTCCCCACCGAAAAAATTTGGATCACGAATGAAATCATTCACAATCCGAGCGTTAATAAGCGCCTCCGGGAGATGAATGTGCATTTTATTCCGGTAAAAGCGGGAATTAAAGACTTTTCTCCGATTGAGGAACAGGACGTGGTCATCCTGCCCGCGTTCGGTGCCAGCGTTCAAGAAATGCAGCT
>JBCDHF010000021.1:0-19709 GCA_038750375.1 Cyanobacteria bacterium P01_H01_bin.15 | reverse complement strand
GATCGCAACCGGCGCGACCAATTACTTTAGATCCCGAAACTGGGCTGTATCAAATTCCCAGGGCTCAAACAGCGGAAACTCGCTACGAATTTTATGTTTCCCAAGAAAAAACACCCAAACTGCGACATCGGATGACGATTCAGATAAAGCCAGGGCAAGGGGAGCTCGGCGCCCTTAGCTCCGCAAGACATGAATTAGGCCATGCCTTAGGCATTTGGGGACACAGTTCTGACCAGAACGATGCTCTCTATTTTTCTCAGACTGGCCAGACCCCACATATTTCAGAGCGAGACATACAAACATTACGGCGAATCTATGGAGAATCAACCCGTCTGGGTTGGCCGCTTCCCTGATTTTTTAACAGAAATGGTGTTTGGAATTTCAAACATAGCCGTTTCTGGTATTGCATTCGTCTTGATAGCATAGAGGCGACTGCGTGCTAGGACGGTTTTAAATTGAGCGGCTCAAAATCAGCCGTGTCCTAAGCGTTCTGGCAAGGGCAATATAAATAACGAATTGTCTTGCTAAAGGAAGTTAGCCTACTTCATCAAAGACATCTTACATCTTATACTCACTCAATAATTTCTTGGAGCAACAATAATGGCATCAAGATATTTTTGCAAAACAAGTTACAGGTGGTGACGCCCATTGTTAATGAGCTATAGCTTCCGCCAGATCGCTAGGACGCTTCTAATATTGATTTGCCTAACTATAGAGCGTTCTGGCTTGCAGCCTCAACCTTACGAAGGTGGCGATGCTATATGTGCATAGCCACGGAAAATAATGTCGATATGGCATCCATCACATGTTGGACAAAAGAAAATTACATCCAGTTCGTGGACTTGAAAAGTTGTGCAAACTGTCAAGATGACTTGCTGGTGCTCCGGTCTCTCCTCTAAGGAAGTTGCTATGATAAGTCAACGCTCTTTGAAGATGCCAAACGCTTGAATATTCGGAATCGTCCCAAACCAATTAGAATTTTTATCAGCATCGATAAACGTCGCATTATTTTCGATGAATTGAATCACCTTTTTGTAAGTGCAGGCTATCCTTCCCGGAAAGTTGACAAGCTCCAGCTCGCTCTTCAGCACTCAATTCTCTGTTTGAGTGCTCGCACTTTTGGGGATAAAAAATTAGTGGGATTTGTGCGAGTGACAAGTGATGAAGCTTTTAACGCCACTGTTTGGGATTTGATTGTTGATCCTAAAGTCGCTAACCCGAGCGGCATCAAAAAGTTGCTGGTCAGTCGTCTAAAACGTGAAATTAAAAAGATTATTCCCCAATGTACGCTGGCTATGTTTGCGAATGCTCAAGATCATGGACTATTGTTTGATGCAAACTTTGCCGAGCCCCCAAAAGGGATTCGTGCCATGATCCTTGGGTAATTGAGTAAAAGTAATTTAAAAGAAAAAGACAAGATGTGGGCAATTTGAGGTATACAGATGGCAGATTTGCCACTCGAACTCCTTTGCATGACTTTGCCCTCTGAGCTGCCCCAGTCCCCTACCTCATTATCTTCGTCAACTCAACAGCAGGAGACCGATAGTGACCGACCCAGAGATGTCTGGGCGCTCGCTCTGCTCGTGATTGCGCTTTTTTCCGTGTCTTGCGCGCCTATTTTTATTCGCTACAGCGAAATGGACATTGGGCCTCAAGCAACGGTTTTGAATCGATATTTGATTTTTGCCGCTGTTTTTGGCTTGGGGCGAGGCCTTCTGTACGCTCTGCGCCCCAATCAGAAAGACACAGACTCAAAGCCTTTCCGCAAAAAAGATTGGCTGCTACTAGGCTCAATCGGACTTATCTCCACCTTATCGCTGTCGCTTTGGGCTATTTCCTTGACCCAGACCAGTGTGGCGAAATCGGTCTTGCTCAATAATCTCACTCCCATCTTTACGGCTTTAGCTGGCTGGTTATTTCTCGGTCGTAGCTTTGATCGCCAATTTTTAATTGGACTTGCGATCGCAATGACAGGAGCGATTGCGTTGGGTTGGGAGGACTTGCAAGCAGCACAAGCTGATTCGTTATTAGGAGATGCGAACGCGCTTCTGTCGGCGGTATTTTTAGCAGCTTATTTTATGGTGGGGGAACAGCTCCGGGAACGGTTTTCGGCTTCCACCATTTTGCTATGGCGTTGTTCAGTTGGCTGTATTCTGCTAGTGCCATTTGTCTGGTTCACAGAAGGTGTGTTATTTCCCCGCTCTGTCATTGGTTGGCTCGCAGTTATTGGGCTGGGTATTATCTGTGAAGGGCTGGGTCAACAGTTACTGATTACCGTGATGGATCGCCTGTCTTCTGGATTTGTCTCCCTATTTCTATTACTAGAACCACTGGTGAGCGCAATCTTGGCTTGGGTTTTGTTTGCTGAGACTTTAAGCGGTTTAACGTGGATTGCCTTTGCCGTTGTTATAACAGGAATTTACTTGGCTAAATCAAGTCAGTCTGCCAGCAATGCCCATTAAATTTCGAGCAATTTGATTATTTTGAGGGAGCTGCGATGCACACAAATACGCTTAACTCAATCTCCATTCACCAGGCTAGTAATTGCCTCTGAACAGACTTGCTACAGTAAACGAAGAAATTTTCGCTCATCTGCGTCAATTCCCTTTTAGTCGTTAGTGAGGAATAACATCATGAAACGGATGCTTCTGGGTGCGTTAGTTCTATCCGGGTTCGCGGTATTCCCGCAACTCGTCTCTGCCCATTCTCTCGAAACCAATTTCCGTCGGCTGGAGGGCACTCTAGAAACAGAGTCTGTCTTCAGCAATGGCGAAGTCTTTCCCAATGCACCGGTCACTGTTTACTCTCCTGAAGATCCAAATACACCTTTCCTCGAGGGCCGTACTGACGAAAACGGCAAGTTTGTATTTGAACCAGACCCCGCCATTGAAGGCGAATGGTCAGTGGAAATTGGCGAAGATAGTCATTGGGATGCGCTGTCAGTACCCGTTCGTGATCGCAATATTGATTTTGAGCAAATTAGTAAGGTCCCGACTGATACCTCGCACCAACATTTTATCTCCGTGGCAGTTGGTCTATTTACCCTGCTAAGCGGCGTTGGCATCACATTATTTGAACGGCGCTCGCGCTAAATCAGTTCCTCGTGGGGAGGGCAGTTTGGTAAATTAGAACGAATCCCTTTTCAGCCAACGCTCTCCCCCAACTCAATGGAAACGCAGCCCATTCCGTCTATACAGTTGCCGTTGCCGCAGAATACCCAGCAAGAAAAAGAGTGGCTCCAAACCTCTCTACAAACTTGGTTAGATGAAGAGTTTCCGCCCGAACCGGTCAACGCCAAAATTGCTAATCGCGCGGCTGAAATTTACTACCGTCAGCGCATAGAAGGGGAGACGGATCTGGGCTCTCTCGTGATTGCTATTGTCACCGAAATGCAGGCGTTTGACTTTAGTCACAGTTTCTACGGTGAATTTGCGATTGCAAACGCAGTGAGTGATTTGCTATTAAAAAGTCTCGGTATTGATACCTGCTGTGGTCAATAGCAAGCTGGGACCCCCCCTAAAAGGGAGAGTCCTCGTAGACTCCAATCTAGAACTTAGTGGTGGTACGAGAACTCTCAAAAGAAGACTGATTTTTCGATTAGCGAAATACTTACCAGCTTGACTTCACAACGCCGGGAAGCAAACCTTCGTGGGCCATTTCGCGGAAGCAGTTACGAGACAAACCAAAATCGCGCAGGTAGCCGCGAGGACGGCCAGTAATCATGCAGCGATTGTGAACCCGAATGGGAGCACTGTTACGGGGTAGACGCTGAATCTCACGGTGAATTTCTAGTCTCTCGCGCTGAGAACTTGCGGTGCGGAAACGCTCTTTTAGCTCAGCCCGCTTTGCAGCGTATTTTGCCACTAACTTACGGCGCTTTTCTTCGCGCGCCACCATGCTCTTTTTGGCCATGAAAAAATCCTGATTGTTGGAGCTTAAAAATATGTTTTAGACAGCGTTATGTATCATAGCTCAATTAAGAGAGTCAGGCGTAATAGTGGCGGATCCACAAAGGGACGCTAAATCACAGCGATGACATTCCGGCTTGCGAGCACTGCAAACAGTCCGCCCGTGAAAAATTAACGCGATTGAAAAATTCTCCCATTCCGGTTGAGGTAAAAGCCCCATTAAATCCCGCTCGACTTTGACGGGCTCCGTTTGCTTGGTCAACCCCAAGCGACCACTGAGGCGTTTGACATGGGTATCAACGGTCACGCCTACGATAATGCCGAAAGCGTTTGCCAACACAACATTAGCCGTTTTCCGGGCTACGCCGGGCAACGTAAGCATTTCCTCCATCGTTCGAGGCAACTGCCCGCCGTGTACCTCCACAATCCGCTGACAAGCCCCTTGAATATTTTTGGCTTTATTACGATAAAAACCGGTCGAGCGCACCAAGGATTCGAGTTCTGTCCGGTCCGCACCCGCCAAAGAGGGCGCATCCGGAAATCTCGCAAACAGAGCGGGCGTAACTTTATTCACTCGCTCATCGGTACATTGCGCCGATAGGATTGTCGCAACTAGCAACTGCACAGGGGTTTCATAATCTAAAGTGCAGCTCGCCTGGGGATAAAGGCGCTTCAAACGAGCCAGAACTTCAACCGCTTTGGCTTTTTGTTTAGAACTAATTCGTCGCTTTTTTACCGCAACCATGGCACTTTACATCAAGAGCTGCTGAATACCTGGAAGATTTACGGTGTCTCGCACAATCAGTACGACTCCTAACCCGAGTAACAGCACCAAGCCTGTCTGCATAATGCCTTCTTGGATACGTACGGGAACAGGCTTACCCATCAGTCCTTCAAAAACCAAGAATGCGAGTTGTCCGCCGTCTAGGGCTGGCAGAGGCAAAATATTGATGACCGCTAAGTTGATGCTGATCAAAGCTGCAAATTGAAACAGATTTGCTAAGTCGTTACTGGCTAGCTCAGCACCCGCGGCGACGATACCGATAGGACCGGCGACTTGCTGTACGTTTTCTTGGAAGTTAGTAATAAGCTGCCCAAAGCCTTGGACGGTCAAAAAACAAATTCGCTGAAAGTTTTCGGCTCCGCGGCTAAATGCCATGCCAATATTTTTGGGGCGGACTCTAGAAATCGCTCCATTCCGAGTTAGATGAACGCCCACTTTCCCGACACCGTTGCCATCATCAGCCGGGGTCAGCGGAACAGTGAGAAGCTCTGGACCTCGCTGAATTTCTAAAGTGAGCTCCTGGGAAGGAGAATTTTGGATTTCTGTTTGTAGGGTTTTGATGGCAGCGTCTGAGTCGTCGAGCGGAATGCCTTCAATTTTTAATACTACGTCTCCTGCCTGAATTCCAGCTTGATAAGCCGCGCTTGTTTCTGTTTGCATCACTTGCGGGATCAGAACGCCGGGAGCCGGTTGAAATTCCTGAAACCCGATTAAGGCGCCTTGCCCCACAATCAGCAGATAGGCAAACACGAGGTTTGCAATGACACCGGCGCTAATCACGATTGCGCGATCTAGGACGGGGCGATTTCGCAGTAAATCAGGGTCATCCGGCTCAATATCACTGTCTGGATCGTCATCAGGAAATCCGACATACCCGCCCAGCAACAACGCGCGGATAGCGTACTCCGTTTGCGGTCCTTGGTATCGGGCTAGTACGGGACCAAACCCAATGGAAAAACGGCTTACTCGGATACCTTGCAGCCGAGCAGCGGCAAAGTGACCCAATTCATGGACCACAATCAAGAGACCTAAAACAGCGATCGCAGCAAGAGAAAACATACAGATTTATTAACAACAGAAGTTAATTGTCTATCTTAGAGGATTATCTTCGGCGAACCAGTCCACTAAATTCGCCAGCGGTAATGGGTATGAGCTTCTTCTCCTGGCACAAATAAATGAGCTTCCGGTGCCCAAGTCCCGATTTCAAAATCCCGAGAAACAATGCGAGCTCCCGGTTTAAGTTGGGTCCGTAGCTGCGGCAGCAGGCGTTCATTGAGATGAGGCAGTAAGTACAAAAAGACGACCGTGGCCGAGGAAAAATTGCAGGCGAAGATATCTTCTTGGCGAAAGCTTACGCGATCATAAACCGCTGCGTCTTTGGAAGCTTGCTCTGCTTCGGCAATGCGCTGGGGATCGATATCGATCCCGACTCCTTGCGCCCCACACTGTTTCGCTGCAGCAATGACGATGCGACCATCTCCGCACCCTAAGTCATAGACAAGATCGTCTGCTCCGACTTGCGCAAATTCTAAGAACGCCTGAACGCCAGCCTCGGGCGTCGCAATAAACGCAATATCTGGTGAGCGAAAGGCTGCATTCATGTCAAACTGACCTCACGTTTAGAGGAAAACTACCACTGTTTAAAATCACCACAAAATTGCTCTAAATCGAGAACTGCGATCACAGAATTTTGGCTTGCCTCGGCTCGCGTTTTTGCCGTGTTGTAGCCCCAGCTTGCTAGGAATAGCTGTACGTTAGTCAAATCTGCTTGCTGAGCAACAAATTCTAGGGCCGGCAGCCGATCTTCAACAAACCAAATGCTGTTGGGCTGAATCCCGGTTTGTTGTCCGAGCAGCCTCAGCGTCTCATACTTCGGACGCTTAACTTCCTTGCCAAGCACCCTGTCGGCCGGCAAGTTAACACCCTGCTCTTCTAATAGCTGAATGACAAATCGACCTTCCTTGGTAGTCACGATAAAAACTTCAACATCACTCGCCAGGGTCGCTTGAAGTTTGCCCAGAACGCCCGGATAAAACTGATGCAATCGCAGCCAATCCGATAGCCGCTCAGCAATGGCTCGATCACGAACACCATCTAACGCCGCTACCAGGGTTTTCGGGTCCAGGTTTTCTGCTTGAACAATTTGATGGGCTGCCGTCGACCAATTATTCTCTAACTCTGCGATCGCAAAATTGTTAACCAGTGCTCGCAATAGGACCGGCATTTCCCAACCCGTTTCGATCACCGGACGAAGTAGCCGAAATGAGTCATAAAGCGCCGGATCGATCGGCTCTCCCCATATTTCCTGATACGCCCGGCAGGTCGAGTCAAAATATTCGACCATGCCATTGCACAGTACGCCATCAAAATCTAATGCCAGCAATTTCGGCTTCAAATCGTCACTCACCGGGCTCGCCCTCACGTCTTAATGCCGCCCTCTTTTTAACGTAGTCTGGTCTTCACTGAACCAATAATGGCTTGAGGAGCACCGACACCTTGTTACAATTCTTAAACATCACTCATTTTGGGAGCGCGATGCCCAAAAATAGGGAAGAGTCACATGCTAGGTAGGGAAAACGTGCGTGTGATGATAAATTTTTGAGGACAATAAAATCCAGAGGTTAAGATGCAGATTATTTTTCAGTTGGCCCTTGCTGCGCTAGTGTTTTTTTCATTTTTAATGGTCGTCGCAGTTCCTGTCACCTATGCGTCTCCCCAGAGTTGGGAACAATCAAAGTCTTTTCTGTGGATCGGCTCGGGTATTTGGGTTGTGCTAGTGCTAGTCGTTGCGGTTTTGAATTCTTTCGTTATTTAAACCGGGATACCCTTGTCGGCGCACTCGATAAAATTTTATCTGTACCGGCAAGCCCCGGGTGTTGTAAATACTTCCCAGTAGCGTAGGCTTGAAAAGCAATCTTTCGGCGTTACTGGGAAATTTTGTGATGTAAAGGGTATGTGTAGCCACGGCTACTTTACGAAAATGGCGGCTACCTGTCAGGACGGATAGAAACTAAGCGACTCAAGCGGTGTCCTAAGCGATCTAGTGCAAGCGACATACTCCTCTACTCTGCTCAGTAACCCTTTATCTCGTTGATTAAATTAGAACACTATGGCTGTTTTTGAAGGAAACTTCACTCAAGACCCTGGCTCCCTACGATTTGCGATTGTGATCGGTCGCTTTAATGATCTCGTCACCGGTAAACTCCTTTCGGGCTGCCAAGACTGCCTCAAGCGTCACGGCATTGATGCCGACCCCGAAGGTGCGCAAGTTGATTATGCTTGGGTTCCTGGCTGTTTTGAGCTGTCTTTGGTTGCTCGCAGACTGGCGCTGTCAGGACAATATAACGCTGTCATTTGTCTCGGTGCCGTAATTCGCGGTCAAACGCCTCATTTTGATTATGTTGCCGGGGAAGCGGCAAAAGGAATTGCTGCGACGGGGCTACAAACGGGGGTTCCAATTGTCTTTGGTGTTGTCACCACCGATACGCTGCAGCAGGCTTTGGAGCGGGCGGGCATTAAGGCCAATTTGGGTTGGAACTATGCCATGAATGCCATCGAAATGGCGAACCTTATTCGTCAGCTTCCTGGCGGAGCGGATAGCCAGCGGGGGCAATCTGGGCTATCGCCGAGCAGCGCCAATCTGTCTTTGGTAGAAAGTCGCTCTGATTAGGGGTCTGATCCGTCGCCACTTTTTCGGAATGAGGAGACTGCGATTGGGACGGCAACCTATATCGAACGTTGACGTGTCCTAAGCGTTCTGGTATGGGCGGATAAGCCTCGGGCAACGTCCTTACTGCCAAAGATTTTAGCGACGAGTATGTCCGTTCCGAACCATTGCTTTTCTCAAAGTAGCCGCGGTAAAACTTTGTGCAATCAGTTGACATTCAAGGGTTAATTTGGCCTAATAATAAAGGTTTAATTTTGCGGGTATAGCTCAGCGGTAGAGCGTCACCTTGCCAAGGTGAATGTCGCGCGTTCGAATCGCGTTACCCGCTTACAAGTTACAAAGAGTTTGACTCAAGTGAAATTGTCTATTTTTTTAGATAATTTTCTGAGCTGAGGTTCCATTATTAGGGAAATAGGTTTTTAAGTTTGTCAGTCATCAATACAGACTAAGCTGTGACTTCCCAACGGCGATCGCACCTGAATCTCAATACTGAATACCCCTGTCCCTGTTGTCGCGAGGGCTATTTGCAAACAATTGTGCTGACGGAAGCTTTAGGTTGTGATCACTGCCAAAAAATTTTTGTACTTCAAGCGGATGAGCAAAGTATCGAGGAGTTGGCGACAATTCGGCGGATTAAACGGAGTTGGCGTTGGACCGGTGACCGTTGGCGCTTACTCTCTTCAGCCAACGGATTGAGAAGCTCAGAAATTTGGAGCAACCTTTCACTAATTCTGATCTATGTGGCGTTTTGGATATTGATCTTGCGCTCCTTGGTTGGGGTCAGTAAGATGCTGTTAGTTTTTTCCCTAGTCTTGCTGCTGCCTTGGTTGCTGTGGCGACTGTGGCTAGCTTGGCGACGTTAAGTGACTTTATGATTGCGGATACGCCGACACCGGACCTCGTTACAGAAACTGTGCAGCAAGCTTATCAAGCTGCGTTGAGATTAGAAATGGTTCCTAGCCGTGATCGCAATGCGGGGGTCTTAGCCCTAGCGGAGGGGTTGGAGCAGGCCTTCGACGAGATTTTGGAAGCCAATACCTTGGACTTGGAGGCGAGTCGGGAGATGGCGGTCCCCGAGCTAATTCAAGACTGGTTGAAACTAACGCCGGGCCGTTTAGAGCGAGCGGTCAAGTTTCTGGAAGTGTTGGCACAAGTCGCCGATCCTATTCAAACAGTACAATCTGCGCCTTATCAGCTCAATTCGGCCCCAACATATTGCCAACTGATGCCTTTGGGGACCATTGCCTTAATTTATGAGGCATTCCCTGAACTCGGCATTATGGCTGCGGGACTGTGCCTCAAGACAGGCAATAGTTTAGTGTTACGGGGTTCACCTGAAGGCAGTCATTCCAATGATGCGATCGCAGCGGTAATCCGGCAGGCGCTTACGGATACTGAATTACCATCGGGTGCGGTTAGTATTTTGCCCTCTGACCGAAGCGCCTCGATCCAGAAACTGGTGGCGCAGGCTCAGTATCTGAATTTGATCATCCCTTACGGCCGTCCTAACCTCACGCAGCAAGTTATGGAACTAGCAACCGCGCCAGTCTTAAAGACAGCTATCGGAAATTGCTACCTGTACTGGTCTGAAAGCGGCAAGGTTGATCTGGTACGGGAAATGATTTTTGAGAGTTGGGATGGTGAGCCAGATGCCGTAAATGCCCTGGAAAAAGTCTTGATTAGCAACTTGGTTAAGTCTTCCTTTTTATCTCGGTTGTTTGGCAACCTGAGGGAACGGGGCTGGACCCTTCGTGGGGAAGCTGACCTGGTCGCTGATTTTCCCGATTATTTAGAGCCAATCCAAAACGCTGACGAGTGGTCTCAGCCCTATCTGAGTAAAACGATTGCGTTCAAGATGGCGGATGGCTTACAAGCGGCAATTTCATGGATTAATCAGCACAGCAGTGGGCATGCGGATGGCATCGTGACAGAGTCCTATCAAGAGAGTCGTCTGTTTGCTCGTGAGATTGACAGTGCGCTCGTTTACATTAATGCTTCCCCGCGTTTCAGTCGTTATATCGAGGGCAGTGAGAATGTCTTTTTAGGCATCTCTAGTCAAAAGGGCTATCGTCGCGGTCCGATTGGGATGGCAACGTTAACGACGCTGAAGCAGGTAATCCAGAGCGATCGCGAATGCTAGTCAACACGACTTTGGTAAAACATTAGGACTGAGTAGAAGTCGAAGAGACCGTTTCTAAGCTTGATTTTTCTCGGGTTGAAACCATCGCTGCCATCAGCTGCTCTGGAGTCACTCTAAAAGGCAACCGATGAATGTCGGACTTTGGCTGACAGCTTACGGTAACAACCTGTTTTAGTTGGGCAAGACTGATATTTTCAAGTCCAAGTTCTGCCAAACTTCGCGGCAAACCTAGGGTCTCGTAAAAGTTCAGTAGTTGCTGACGGGCGGTCGCGGCCAGTTGTGATCGCAAAACTAGTTCCTCAAGACGTAATTGGACCAGAATGCCGTAGGCGACTTTTTCCCCGTGTAAGATGTCATGAGCTTCGGCCAGGTGGGTGAGGCCGTTATGGACAGCATGAGCCGCAACCGTCCGGCAATTAGCCCCCCCGAGACCCCCGATAACGCCCGCCAGCAATACGCAAGCATCTACTACTTGGCGCCAAGTGTCGCCCCCGGGGTCAGCTAAAGCCACTGCCGACTTCTGAAATAAAATGTCTCGCAAAACTCGCGCCTGCTGAACCGCTGCAATCGTCAAAGTGTCCTCAGAATTGCCGCTGCTGACGGAGGCTTCGTACCATTTTGCGATCGCATCGCCAATCCCGGCAGTCAACATGCGGGCTGGGGCGGTTTGAATAAGCTCATAATCGAGAACTAACAAATTTGGACAGTGCCCTAGCGGTACGTCATATAGAAAGGCGCCCGCGTCGGAATACACATTGGAGAGGGCGGACCAAGCCGCACAGGTAGCTGCTGACGTGGGAATCATCACAATCGGGAGACCAAGTTGCCAGGCCACCAGTTTAGAAATATCGAGGGCTTTGCCACCGCCAACCCCAATAATGAAGTCAGTTTGATGCTCCTGGGCAGACGCTTTGAGACGTTCGCAGCTCGCTTCGCTGCTGTCTGGACGGTAGTTAGCCCAGCTCAAGCGCAACCAGTTCTGAGCTAAGAGCTTTGATTCCACTAGCGCCGCACTGCGCTCACCAGCAATAACGAGGGGGCGTTGACCAAATATTGTTAAGTCGATAGCACCCAAAATGCCAAAGCCGCGCTCAACGGCAGTCGGTGCAATTAACAACGGTGGAAAAGACTGTCTAGTCAAGGTTTTCGAGATATCCAATGGACTTAATCGACTCAATAATCAACAGTTGTAGAGAGAATAAATAACTAAGATCCTTTGTGGAAGACTGGCTGGCTACGATCCGGGAATAGCAGGACTTTCAGGTAACTGGGCAAACGCTTCTGGGTACAGGGTGATTTGCATCTCTGGGTCTTCTTGAAGCGTTAGCGAGCGCGAAATATCGCCCAAATACAGCGGAATCGACACCCCCTCTTCCGGATGAATAACCGTACGTAAACGAATCAAGAGCTGATTACGACCAATGCCAAGGCGACCACGAGAATAAAGGTCGGCGGCAGCTTGCTTAAGGGTCGCCTCCGCCTCGCTAGGAGTAACCGTTGGTGGCACCGTGATAGAGGTTCGATTGGCGCCGTTGTCATAGACCAGGGCGTAGCGTATTGCACCGGGAATTTGGGTGCGCGTAAAGAGACCCAAATCTAGGGTGTAAAGTCCACCTGTCAGAACAATCATGAAACCGACCGCTCCCACCAATCGGAAACGCCAGCCCCAACCAGCGAAAAAGGCGATGGGGAGTAAGACTATCAGGGCAATGGTGAACCACCCACACCATTGAGCGTAGGTGGCAATTTCAGTAGGAAGGTTGATCGACATAGAACCGGAAAAAGAGCGAATCCACCCTCTATCATGCCAATTTCCCTGGGGATCCGGGTGACGTTTCAGTGCCGCCTGAATGTTTTAATACAGGGGCTGCAATAGCGTGACTTCTCTGGACACGCTTGTTCCTATGTCCCAATCTCGCGATCTGTTCGCCCAAGAGGCGCTTGCCCAAATCCCAAAAATTTTGACCCTTTGCGATCGTAATCGTCATAGCCCGAACTATGGCTGCTTTGATCGGACCTATTGGCAATACAAAGTAGTGGATTTCCCGAGCGGCATGTCCCAGGAGTTTGTGTTTCCCCTGGCGCTGGCTTACCACACCAACATCGAGGGCAATCGGTTTTACCAGGAACCCCTGTTACGGGACTGGGTCGCTGCCGGGATTTTATTTGCCGCTCAAAGTAGCCATGCCGATGGATCGTGTGACGATTATTTCCCGTTTGAGCGGGCGGGTGGGGCTGCAGCTTTTTCATTACTGGCTTGTCTCGAAAGTTTTGAGTTGATGGAACTAGACGACCCGGCAATGCTGAAGTTTTTTGCACGGCGCGGAGACTGGCTAGCCCACCACCAGGAAAGTGGCCGACTGTCCAACCATCAAGCGCTGATTGTTTTGTGTTTACAGCGCCTAGGGGAAATCCTGGGAAGTGATCGCTGGGAAAGAGCACAAGTTGAACGACTTGAACAGGTCTTGTCTTGGCAGCATGAAGAGGGCTGGTTTCAAGAATATGAGGGCTGCGATCCGGGGTACCAAACCTTAACCATTTCCTGTTTGTCTCAGATTTGTGATCGTGAACCGACCAGTGAACTCAAAATGGCCCTCACGAAAGCAGCGCGCTTAGCGGCAGAATTTGTGCATCCCGATGGGTCTTTTGGCGGGGAATATACTAGCCGCAACACCTACAACTTTTTCCCCTATGGCTTTGAAATCGTCGGGCGCTGGCTGCCGGAGGCGCTAAATGTGAACGATCGCTTTTTGAAAGGACTCGCCCAGGGTCTTGCGCCTTGTTACGCGGACGACCGAATTATTGGTCATCACACCTGGAATTATTTGCTGGCCTGGCGAGATTTTGCGCGGGAGCGGCCGCCGTTAAAAACACATCTAGAAGGACGCACTTGGTACCAAGCGGGAGGCATCATCGTCGATCGTCGAGCCGGGACGGAGCTTTATTTGGCGCTCAATAAAGGCGGCGTGTTTAAGCTCTTTCGGGAGGGGAAGCTGCTGGTTTCCGACACACACCTCTCTCTGCAAGTGGAGTCGGGCGGTCACATTCGCAATGCAGTGGGTCACTTAGTCGGTGGCTACGAGGTTCAGGTTGAGGACGATCTCATTACGATTCGCGGGCATCTCGGTTGGGCAAAACAAAAGCAGATGACCCCCCTGAATTTAATGATTCTGCGAGTGGTCATGCTGACAGTGGGGCGGTTTTTCCCCAATTTAATTCGCCGTGTACTCCAAAAGGTTCTGATAACGGGCAAAAATCAAGCGCCATACCGCTTTGAGCGTCGTTTACGCTGGGAAGCAGGGCAATGGCATATCTCCGATGAGCTAACCCCAGAAGACTCGTGGCAGGGGGTGGTGAATGCGGGAATTGGCTGCGATCAGACATCCATTTATGTAGTAATGAGCCGAACCTATCAAGCCGGACAGCTTCAGCTTTGGCTCGATCTCACCGCAGACTTAAGCTCCCAAGGCTCTCAGCACCCCTTAAGGTTAGAAAGAACATTTTAAGGTTCACGTCTTTTCTCAAAGTTGTATGTCTCCGAAACGGTTCATCGCGATCGCAGTCAGTGTGGCGCTGCTGGCCATCATCTATGCGCAGGTAGATGTGGCGAACTTGTTGACGGTTTTTCGCCAAAGTCGGCCGGGCTGGCTAGCCATTAGTTTGGGTATGTTTATTCCCATTACCTTGGTGACATCCTGGCGTTTGCAGCAACTGATGCCGCCGCAAAATCGTATTAACCCTCTAGAAGCAAATCGACTCATTCTGGGGGCCAGCGTGCTAAATATGGTGCTGCCCTCAAAAATGGGGGATATTGCTAAAGCTTACTTTATGCAAGATCGGGGCAATTTATCCGGCACTCTCTCGCTGTCGCTGGTGATTTTTGAAAAAGCTTGTGACATGCTCTCTTTATTGCTGTGGTGTGCCTTGGGGCTGTTTCTCTACCCACAAAAAGACGGCTTATTCTGGGGGCTGGCGTTTGCGATCGCAGCAGGGTTGATTCTCGGCAGTTTGTTATTAAGTTGTCCTGCCTTTTCACAGCTCTTTTTAAACGGGGTTGGCAAAATTGCACCGAGCAAAAAAATAAAAGCCAAATTACGATCGCTTTCTGACTCTTGGGACGAAATGCATGATTATTTCTGGCAAGATCGCGCCCAACTGCTGAAAATTACATTGACGTCTATCTTTCTCTGGTATTTACATCTCCTGCAAATTTGGCTGTTTACTGTGGCGCTGAATGCAGAGGTTCCCTTACTGGCTAATCTTGCATTGTCACCCCTGGCGATCCTAGTTGGACTATTGCCGTTTTCCTTTGCTGGCGTCGGAACTCGTGATGCCGCATTGATTTATTTCTACAGTGATTATTTTTCTAAGGCGACAGGCGCTGCGCTCGGTTTGCTGTGTACATCCCGGTATCTGTTGCCCGCCATTGTGGGGTTGCCGTTTCTGGGGCAAATGCTAGTTGCGGCCAAAAAACTCAGAGAATCGAGTCAATAAATTGCTTCGCGCTCAACAATTGAACACTGAATTCCAAAATGTCTGCGCTCTGTTCGTTCGTTCGTTTATTCCGGGCATTCTAGATTCGAATTCTGAATCTTTTATAAAACACTGCGATTAAGCCTGAACAATTACTGAGTCTTGCTGGACAAACAGGAGCGCTCAAATAGAAAAGAATTGTTTTTCTAAGATTTTTTGAGTACTCTATTGCCTAGTCCCTCATCAAATGCAGGGAGCATTTTTACTCAGTTGAAGTTGCGATCGCAACGTAAAATAATTGTTGTTTCCCTGGAGCTGAGGAATATCCCGTGGCAACCCATAAAATCTTGGTGATTGACGACAGTAAGGTAATCCGGATGCGGGTCAAGGAGATGCTGCCGGAAGGGAATTTTGAGGTCGTGGAAGCTAAAGACGGCTTAGAGGGCTTTAATTTAATCTGCCAAGAAAATCCCAATCTCATCATGCTGGATTTTCTGCTACCGAAGATGAGCGGCTGGGAAGTTTACCAAGAAATTCAGAAACAGGGGAAGTTGAAAGCAATTCCTTTGTTATTGATGTCGGGTCGCAAGGAAGAGGTTACGGAAAAAGTTCAAGAGCCCTTTGAAAATTTTGCTTTTGTCGAAAAGCCCTTTGACCAAAAGCAATTAATTGATGGCATCCGCGATGCCATGCAGAAGGCGCGTAAATTCCAGCGTCAACTGGAAAAAACCTCTTTACCTGGGGTGAGTAGCGCTGCCGGAGATGCCGATATCGCTGCACTACAAGCTAAAGTCGTTACCCTCGAAAAAGAACTCAACACGCTCAAGAAGCAGTTTGTGCAGTTACTTAAGTTCGTCAAGCATAAGATGAGCTAGATTGTCGCCTACTCGCTTACATTTTTGGGGTCAATGCGGCTGTACACGCAAATCCACCTCCATTTCATGAATATTTTGACTTATGGATAAGCCCTCGATGTGGCAATCAAAGCCTTGGTGGTGCCAGCCCTGGACGATTCTGCTATCTGGTTGTGGGTTTGTCGGTGGAAGCTGGGCTGTTTTTGAGAAATGGTGGATCACTGCGCCTGTTAGTTTTGCGATCGCAGTTTGGTGGTTTGTTTTTCTATACCTTGTCCCCAAAGCCTATCAGGATGCGGGTCAACCGTGAATTCAATGAAAGACTCTCTGCTAGCAGAATTTTTCTATCCAGCGGAGAGCCTGTGGTTCAAACGTCTGTATAAGGCAACCCTTATATATGTTTTCGGCATAACTGCAGTCAATCGTTTAGCCAAAAAACATTAAGCCCAGACCAATGATGATTGCTCCACCGCCGCATAACCATTGCCAAAAGCGGTGATAACTTTTGACGGTTCGTTCGGGGGCTTTCAGATCTCTTAAATCGAGTAGAGGCATAATACTGCGCCGAAACCAGCCGGTTGCCCTTACTTCTGAACCAATTAGGCTTTTCACTTGGCTGACACCAAATAAGAAATTCCCAATTGGGCCAAACCGCGAGGAATAGTGGGTAAAAATCATGCCAGTCTTGTCTTGGAGTTTTAGATCTGAACCGACTCGATTACCTGCGTCACCGCGCCCGATTAGATCTCCCCGCAGTGAAACTGGGCGCCCCCGTAATGGACTGGCATAGGGATCAGACATGAGTTCCAAAATTGTGGTGTCAGCTAGGCTGCCTTCTGGAAACATAAACTGTGTTTTGATAAGAATGCCGAAGCCAAAACCGATCAAGGGATAGGCGATAAACAAAAACGAGTTGCTAGTTGTTGCTGGCAAGATCACTGCTAAAAGCAAGCCGATCAAAATTCCTAAAAACGGGGCAAAGTAGGCGAACCAATCCACCGCAAAATTGCCGTAAAGTTTTTGCTTGTTGAGCTGTTTGCCGGACCGTACAACCTGAGCAAAGTTAAACTCAGTCGAGAGTCCGAGCTGTTCGGCATAATTTGTTAAAGAACGCACCCGTTTACCGGTCAAAGGATGGGTGGATTGCAGCTCCAGCCAGCCCCCCCAAGGATTAAACAAATCCCAGAGAAAGACTCTCCCAATTTTTTCAGGAGAACTGGCAATGCGATAGGCATTACCGGTAGTCGCAGCAGAGCGATGATCGTAAATACCGAGGGCGCGGGTTCCTTCCATCAAGCGACTTGGCTCCGGACTTCGTTGTCCTTCTTCGACAACGCCATATGCAATCTTGACCAGTGCTCGAGATAGACCGTTAGGATTACCAGTTACCTCGGCAGCAAAATGATCTGCGTAGTATTCGCGTACACGGGACAAGTAAAGTTGGAGATAGGTGCCGATTAGATAAAAGACATATGCTGCTATCGCAGCGATTTGTGCAGCATCTTTGGATTTTTCACTGCCTCTAGTCTGCAATCGAAGAGCGGTGATGTAGACCAAATACATAATCTGCACCAACGTGGCTGCCAACGTCATCACGGCAAAGTCCCAATGGACTATGTGGCCAAGCTCGTGGGCATAGACTGTTGCAACTTCATCGTCATCAAGATAAGTAAATAGACCTTGGCTAACCACTAATCGAGCAGTACTAGGCAGAGAACCGTAGGTAAACGCGGTGGGGTTTTGATCGTCAATAATGCCGAGACGAGGAATTTTGAGTTTTTTCTTGCGGCAGACGCGCATTAGGGTTTGGGCAGCTTCCGGGGATTGACGACGTAGCTCATCGAGGGTGATCCAACGGGTTTTGTATAGCCAACGCTGAGTTAAATCCATCAAAAATGGTGAGAGAAAAAATATCACCAAGTTGAATATGATTGTGATCAAGACGGCGATCGTAAGACCGGCAGCTGGTGAGGGGCTCTCGACGATGAACAAAAGAGCGAGCACCAAGGCAAGTAGCATCCCGCCGAGTAAGGAGAGGGTTCCGAGGGACGCCAGCGCCAGATTCCCGGCCGCGCCAGTTAAGGCGAGTTTGACAGTGGACTTTTGAGACCGTCCAGCTTTGGGTGAGGGGTCATTCATGGGTTAAGGTCCGCATCAATAGTGAAAATTGAATGGGCATTTTCTTCTAGTTCAGCCTAGATTTCGATAAATGAGAAGAGCATTTAAGCAAGATTTAATCTAAAGTAATACAAATGTGATCAGGTCTGGAGTTTAACCGGCAAAAATGTTGGAGTATAATTGTGCCGATTTCATGCTGAAATTTAACGGTGGTACTCGCGTGGAAATCTTGAGTGGTCAGATATTTCGGTTTTGAATGTTTTTTGGGTTATGTTGTGATCGAAAACGAAGAGATAAGGGGAATTTTGGTTTACGCATTCACAGATGATTTAGCAGAGAAGGCGGGGAAATATCATCTTGAAAGCGCCGGCTAATACGGTCAGCATTAAGCAGGAAAGAACTACACAGTTGATGTTGGGTGTCGTCGCGGCTGCTCAAACCTTCAACTTTTTCGAAGACGGTCTGTATTTCATCTTTCACCTAAGCTTTGACTTGAACAACTTCTCATTTAAGTTGGGGAACGAAATAGCCCAATTCTTTTTGACTAAAATGCAAAACTAGTTTGTCCATCTACACTGAAAAACTCGCCCTAATCAGCTTTCGATCTTCGGCGACGGCAGCGCTCAGAACAATACTTCACCTCCTCCCAACAACTCGCCCACTTTTTGCGCCAAGTAAACGGGCGATCGCAAACGGGACAAACTTTGGACGGCAGATCGCTTTTTGCTTTTTGTCGAGCCATGGGACAGCTAGGATGATTGGGACCTCTTTGTATTTGTAACGAATTTTATGACCCTGGGTTTGAAAGAAATATTTTTGGCGATCGCAAGTGACGAGGTAGAAACCCTGGCGCGATTTTATGCACAGCTATTCTCCGTAAGCCCTAACCCCCACATCCCTAACAGCTACGCTAACTTTCAAGTGGCTGGCATGAGAATTGCGATCTTCAAGCCCATCTCCGAGCGAGCGACAGAATTTTTGCAACGAGTTCACCCTGGACCCCTAAGTTTGTGTTTAGAAGTGGAGTCTTTAGAAGTTGCGATCGCCCATTGGATCAATCAGGGAAATCCGGCACCCAGCGAAGTAATTAGCGCGAGTCATGGTCAGGAGTTTTACGGGCTAGACCCCGTTGGCAATCGACTTATTTTTCATGAAAGTTGATTAGTCAGACGGGGTCAAGACCCGTTGTTGGAATTGATCGAGTGCTTATAAGCAAAGCCTGTTGCAATATGGCACTATTCCGAATTTTATAGCTTTCGTCAGATCGCTTAGGATACTTCCGAATTTGAGTTGCCTAATTCTAGAGCATCATGGCACGCAGCCGCCCCCTTACGAAGGTGTCGGCTGCTATACAGTCCTTCTAGCGGAATTAATTTGTAGAAAAGACTTACTGTGAAAAATGCGGAATAATTCCCAAAAGCGTACTTGAAAACGAACTAACGCGCTTTCGATAGTAGTAATTGGTTGTGGATATTTTCGACCAACGCCAGGCAATTAAAAGTCAAAATCTCGAATGACAGCCATGTGTTGCATGCTAGGACCGTTGCTATCACCTTTGCGCACAGGAGTAACCGCTGAGAGTGGGGAAAAGTTTCGACTATCAAAGACTAATCCATGATTTAGCATATTGTCCCCAATAACAACTGGTGCTTCAAGTGCTTCTAACGCCGAATTGACATAGATTGCGTCGTAAGGCTTCTTCCGTGGAAAATTCGTATTGGTATTTTCTTCCGTATCAACAGGATAAGGTGGGGCTGTATCAACT
>JBCDHF010000020.1:0-19930 GCA_038750375.1 Cyanobacteria bacterium P01_H01_bin.15 | reverse complement strand
TCACAATGCTCCAGGGGACGCCCTGTTCTGTTTCCACATCGGCGGTGTTTTCTGGGGGACGAATTTGATCGTAATTAGTCGGAATAAAATCGTAGTAATCTCCGCCCACTCGATTGGCGGTACGGCAGTGGGCGGCAAGATCGACTCCCACAATCGTTGGACATTGACGGGGTAGCAGCCGGAGCTGGATTTCGGAGGCAATTTCCAGTTCTCGATCCTGGCGCTCCTTGGCCCGCAGCTCTACGGTCATTTGGTGGTTTGCGATCGCAACGGCGGTTTGATCCGCCACTAGTTGGGCGAGACGGCGGCGAGTTTGGCTCCAAGCATAGGCCAAATCTTGGCTAAAAATATAAAGGCGGCCCTGTTCTTGGTTATTGACCAAAATCGGTGTGCCGAACCACTGCAGATTCTTGCCAAAACTTTGGCGCAGCCCTTGGTCTAGGCGGTCAAGTTCACTGGCATTAATGCCGGGTTGAGACGGAAGATTATTGAGATTATTGATGATTTCTTGTTTAACGCGCCGGGCCAAGACCATGCTGGGGCTATGGAGTTGACCGAGCTCCAGCTGACCGTCTCCTCGGACCATAATTAGCACTCCTCCATCGGCATCTGTGACCCGGGCCACCATCAACGGGGTGAGTTCTAGAAATTGATTGAGATTATTAAAGCTCCGTAGCGCAAAACTCAGTGAGCCGAGCAGGTTTTGAATTTTGTTCTGTTCACGATTGAGGTTGGCAACTAGTTTCTTTAAGGCGAGGACCGGCTGCGCCAACTCGTCTTGGCGGCCCTGCCGTTCTCCCCTGATCTGAGGTTTAAGCGGTTCAAATGGAGACTGGCTAGGAGGCGAGGTCGCAGTCATGGAGAAAGATCCGGAAAATCTGAGTGCAGATGTTGAGCTTGTTGTGGAGTTGGCGATAGGCGTCAGGAGCCTAAAGAATTCATATCAGGATTCTATAGGGTAGACCAGAATTGCCATTATTGGGGGAGATCTGGAGAGAGAGTCGTGAATCTACTCACGTTTGAGCCTTGGGATTGAATCTATGTTTGGCTAATGCGGTTCTGTCTGTCTGTGGGTTCGTGAACTGTATCTGTAAGAATGAGCCGCTTGGGGCAGACTCCCCAAAGCGCAACTAGCGGCAGCCACAGGGCGGCCCGCTCAATTAAAGATAGCTGCCAGCTCGTTTCTCCGAGAATGCCTTCGCGGTAGGGCAGCACAAAATACCAAAAGGCAGAGACCGAAATCAAACGGGCACCCAAATTTTGGGTCGATACGGCAAAAGGCAGCAGCCAGGCAAAATACCAGCCATGAACATTGGGCAAAAAGACCAGCAGCGCGAAGAAATAGTGGCGGCAGAATTGGGTGAAATTAGGCGATCGCACAATCAACCCAAGACAAATGAGGACAAAAGGGACTAAAAAGCTGGGGTTGGTTGCGAACCAGTTGGGTGTTAGCTGACGCAACACATAGGGGAGTAGTTCAGCACTGCGGCCGTATTGAATAAATCCAGAATCTAAGCGGTCAATCAGGCAACTTTCGGTTGCGCAATAAGACCAAGCTGACAGTAATAGAGGACCCAAACCCGTCATGAGGATGAGCGCTGACCAACGCCAGCCACTTTCCCGGTAAGCTCTCCAGCCTAAAAACCCTAACAGAGGAATCGAGACCCACTTGATCGCAATACTGCCGCCAACCAGAAAGGCACTAAGCAACCAGCCGCCCCACGGTAGCTGTTCAGACACCGTCGTTGGGGTGCCCCGATCAAATAGCACGACGCTGGCGACAAGGGGCAAGATAAACCAGCTATCAAAATGCCCGCCCCCTGCAAACACATAGATTACAAGCGGGCTCCAAGCATACAGGCGAGATCGCAGATGACCGTATTGACGGACCAGTAACCAACAGATTGTTAAATCAGCCGCGATAAAAGCCAGCTTAAAGAGCCAGACAGCCGGGTCAATGGCCGCAAGTCCCTGAAACCCCAGTTCCGCTAACGGACCGTAAACGGCGGCTTCTGTCGGATGATTGATGCTCGTCCACCACTCTGGACGAAGGAAAACTAGTTCTGTCGCATCGGGGGCTAAGGCATAGGGATTAAAACCCTGCCTTTGGATCAGTCCTTCCCAGAGGTAGCGCCAAATATCATTACCGGGAGCCATCGGTAGCAAGCTTATGCGGGTTGCGATCGCAACGAACCAGAACCAAGACCGGCTCACCTGAGCGTGAAATCCCACTAAAAACCCAAGACTCATTGTCCCGGCGCCCAGCCAGAACCCGGGCGAAACCGGTCCTAGGACAAAGTCACCGTAAGGCAGCATCATCACACTTCCGAGCAGCAGCAGTATGCCGGCTAGCCATCCTGGCCCATTAGTCGAAGACGGCGATCGGGGTGAGCTCAATCCCAGGCGCTGAGCATAGCAATGGGCTAAGGTCCCTAAAATAGCTTTGCCGGCGAGATAGCTCCCCCGCAGAGTGCCCGAAATTTTCGACTGTCCAGCTTGGCGTGGTCGATAACTGACGGGAATCTCCGTAATTTCAAGACCGGCATCTAAGGCACGTACCTGCATCTCAACAGTCCAGCCAAATCCGCGATCACGAAGCTTCAGCTCATTCAAGGCTTCTCGTCTAATTAAGCGTAATGGTCCTAAATCCCGAAAGCGATGACCCCAACCTGCCCAAATTAAGGTGCAGGCCAAACGATTACCAAAGCGTTGGGCGGGAGTGAGTACGGCTGAACCTGCGGCTGTGGCAGTGCGATTCCCTAGGATTAGATCCGCATGCGTTCGGTTGGTCCAAAAACGAGGCAGATCGTCGAGGTGATCACTGCCATCGCCGTCGCAAAATAATACCCACTCAATCTCGGGGGGAAGGTGTTGAATGCCCCGCCAACACGCTTGACCGTAACCTGCTTTTGGTTCATAAACTACGTCGGCTCCGGCGGTAATCGCCCGTTTGGCAGTTTCATCAGTCGAGCCATTATCGACAATACAGATCTTTTGAAGACCTTGGATTTTCAGGTTGGCAATGACGCCAGCAATAGTTTCCGCTTCATTTTGGACGGGGACAATGACTAAGACAGTTGCCAAGTTAAGTTTTTGCACATTTATTAATTGGCTCACGTCACTAACCTTACAAATCCTTGGTTTCCGTTAAGCTACCGTTAATTTGATGTCGATAGATTCAGGATTGTCTGAACCGAATCTTAAGCACAAATTATTAGCAAGGGATGAGTTGATGTTGCAAGTCGCATGGTGGCAGTTAGGCGAGCCGTTGTTCGCAATAGACTGGTCGTTTTATTCAAAGCTTTCTTTTCTAATCCACCCGGCCTTAGCAGTGGTGTGGGTTTTTCCCGTTATTGGCGTGGTCTCTTATTACGCTTGGCTAGTCCGCCAGCGGCGACTGGCAACTCAGTCTGGCTCTAAGTCCAAAATTCCCCCAGTCGTGGGCAAAGAACATGTCGCGCTCGGTAAATGGTTGGCTGGCTCAGTAGTGGGTCTTGCGCTACTCGGTTTAGGGCATCCCCTGTTAACCCATGCAAAAAGCGCCAACTATTTGCAAGAAAAACCGTTTTTGTTGGTGTTTCAAATTTTGATGTTTGTGGCAACGGCAGTAACCTTTGTCTTGTTGTTGAGGGCTCGTCCCTTAGTGTGGCGAGCAATTTTTGCCACGCTGTCAGGGGCGGGAATTGTTATTCTCGGCGCCCAAGATGGCATTTTCCGGCGCACCAATGAATGGTTTATTTCCCACTACTATTACGGCATTGCGGCATCGTTGTTAATGATTTTTTCCGTTGCCATCGTGGGTGATATTTACCGGAGCAAACGGTGGCGCTTGGTTCACATTATTCTTAATACATTCGCCCTGTTTCTATTTATTGGTCAGGGTTTAACGGGAGTGCGTGACGTTACCGAAATCGCCATCTTTAAAATCCACCCGTTGATTTTTAACTAGGGATATTGGCGTTTGCACTCGATAAAATTTGTGGGTTTTGAGGCTTGCGATCGCAGATTAGTTGTAAGTCAGCTACAAGCTAGGTCGGCTAGAAAGGATTCTTCGCCTCAAGAATCACGATGAACCAAAGTCGCTACTATCAATAGCAAGGCTCTCATTAAATAGCTCCCCGCAAAATCATGGCTAACTGGAAACGGTGGTTTACCGCTCTTATCTGTTGGAGTTTATGCTGGGTGATCGCGGCTTGTGGTGCGCCGACTCCACCCTTGAGCTATGCGCCAAGTAAAGACTTGGTTGAATCAGCTTTGCAACGCCAACTACAGTTTCCGCAGACAGAGTTAGCCAATAAACTTCAGATTGAGGTTCCAAATTATGCGGTGAGCCATCTCAAAATAGAAGATTTAACACCGCTGTATCTGGATGAGCTCGCGACGTTTCATCTCCGAGGTCACTATGATTTAGCGATTACCGGTGTTAACGCCGAGCGGCCGATCCGACAGAAAAAAAATCCGTTCGATCTGTATCTGCAACGTCAACAAGAAGGCAAAACTTGGCGATTACTGCGCTTGGAAACTAGCAGCGGCGACTCAGAAAGCCATTGGGCTAGCTATTTGATTGCGCCCAAAGAGAGCTAAATTGCTCTGAGTTAATTTTGGCTAGTGTTCAGAGGGGATGTGTGCCCAGCGTAAATCTTTGTCGGCGGTGGACCTTTCTCAATTTGGAGCCGGGGATTCTAGATGCTGGGCAAAAAATTCTAAGGTTCGGCGGAGTAGCACCTTATTGAAACGTCGGCTATCGACCGGATCGTAGACGGAATGACCCTGTGCGTAGTCCCGAACATAGACCACCGGGATGCCATATTGCCAAAGTGCCTTAACCAATAGATCACTTTGCTTGACCGGCACTACCCTGTCCGATGGGTCATGAGCAACAAACACAGGTGGATCGTCTGCGTCAAGATAGCTCAATGGGTTAGCCAAGTCTGCCAGTCCTCTCCGTTCAGCTGGAGGACCGCCCAATACCTTGTAAACGGACCAGGTCAGAGTAAACCAGGGTTTTTCACGATATTTCTTTTTGACAGCTTGGCTGGGTGTTTCTGTAAATGCAGGTGAAAATTGCGTTAGATCGGTGACACCAGACCAACTACCAACGGCTTGAACGGCACTGGAATATTCTGCTAATTCTGTGGGTTCAAAAACTGAATCATCGTTACTGGTTGTTCCGAGCAGCGTACTCAGGTGTCCTCCGGCAGAATGCCCAAACACGCCAATTTTTGCTGCCTCATAGCCATAGGTCTCAGCTTCGGCCCGTAACCACCGAATAGCGAGCTTAAGATCTGTAAGTTGCGCCGGGAATAAAGCCTCATCGCTCAAACGATAATTCACACAGGCCAGAGCATAGCCTTCTAAGGCAACTTGTAATCCCGGACAGTTAGATTTACTCCCTTCAAACCAGCCACCCCCGTGAATAAAGACTAATAATTGAGGGGCTACTCGGGCATAGCGAGGACGATACAAATCCAGGGTTAATCGTGTTTGTGGGGGGCGAGCAGCGGGGTCGTAAATTAGATCATGCTCAATATCGACCGGCGAGAGATCTTGCGAGCAACCCAGTAGTAGACACATTAATGCAGCAATGGCGGAGATTATCCCTATTCTTTTCATCAAGGGCGAGGGTATCGTTTCAACAATCGTTTTTTAGATTAGAAGGCGATCGCGGATTGGGAACGCATTGTCACTCAATGGTCTGGTCACCGACATAATCATTCAACTACGGACTATCCTTTTATGGAACTCGCAGTAGATATTCAAGGCCAAGGAACGCCTATTTTATGCCTGCATGGTCATCCCGGCTCTGCGGCCTGCCTACAAGTCATTTGCGATCACTTAGCGACGAACTATCAGACGATTGCCCCGGACCTCCGGGGATATGGGCGAAGTTGGACCTCGCAGTCGTTTGAATTGACTGACCATCTGGTCGACTTACAGGCGCTCTTGGATCGTTTAGGTATTGAATGCTGTATTTTGCTGGGCTGGTCCCTCGGTGGCATCTTAGCCCTGGAACTCGCCTTGCAACAGCCGGAGCGATTTTCGGGGTTAATCCTAATCGCGAGTGCTGCCGCCCCTCGAAGTGATCATCCCCCCATCGGCTGGCGAGATAATCTATTGACTGTCCTGGCCGGTCTCTGCAATCAACTACAGCCCGGTGCGTCCTGGCATATTGATCGCCTAGGCAAGCACTCTTTACTGCAATATCTGTTGCAAACGCACACGCCTGCAACCTATCGCTATCTCGCCACAGCTGGAACGCCTGCTTTTTTTAAAACCTCTCCAGCTGCTCATCAGTCCCTCAATCGAGCTTTGCGAGGTCGCTACAATCGCCTGCCAGATCTTACTCAGTTGACCCAACCAGCTTTAGTTTTAGCCGGAAGCTGCGATCGCCACATTACCCCCAGCGCTAGTCAAGCCACTGCTGAGGCTCTGCCCAACAGCCACTTTATCTGTTACCCTTACGTGGCTCATCTCTTTCCCTGGGAGATTCCTGTGCGAGTAAATCAAGATCTGCAGAATTGGCTCCAGCAAAAATCTCTATAAAAAAACTCCCTGGATTTAAAAGACGGGGAGTTCTTAGATGCCGAAACAGTATTGTCTAGAGGTCACCTTGTCTTGCAAACAACAAGAAGACAATCAATGGACCTGAGATGATAATTAAGCTGACAAATGTGAGCTGTAGAATTACCTCGATGTTAAGACCACTTAAAGTATTTGTAATAAAATCCATTTTTCCCCCGAATAACCCAAACAAATTATTAAGTACGCCAGCGCCTGAAATCAAGTTATATCATACTGGCAGCTGGCTTACTCGTTCTCAGTAAATTTAAACCAGCCAGTAAATTTTTGTTAAGGAGTGCCCTGTTGAAAAGTTGGCGTTGCCTTGAAAATTGTGGGGCCTGTTGTCATTTGGAACCGAATGAACGTCCCCAACTAGCGGAATATCTAACTGATGCAGAGTTAACTCATTATTTCAGCTTGGTGGGTGCTGACGGTTGGTGTATTCATTATGATCAGGCGTCTCGCCGCTGTCAGATTTATGCCGACCGTCCTGATTTCTGCCGGGTTGAGCCCGAAGGCTTTGAACGCCGATTTGCGGTTGAACCCGCCGACTTTGATGAATTTGCGATCGACTGTTGTCTACAGCAGATTGGCGGAGTGTACGGTCCGGCGAGCCCAGAGATGCGCAACTATGAGAGAACCGTTTTGGCAGAGTCCTAGCCACTGTTAAAATTTGGGGTGCACTTTTCTCCGCCTAGGAGCTGTCCTCTTGTCATCATCCTCCAAACTTTCTGCCCGTAGCTTTTGGGCTGTTTTTAGCTCGACGTTTTTGACCATTTTTCTGGCTGAGATGGGCGACAAGACTCAGTTGGCAACGTTGCTAATTGCCGCTGAATCGCGATCGCCGGGACTCGTTTTTTTGGGGGCTACGTTAGCGTTAGTGTCAACGTCTCTAGTGGGGGTGTTGATCGGGTATTGGCTTGCCCAAAAGCTGGTACCAGAGGTGCTTGACACAGCCGTTGCGATTTTACTGCTACTGCTGGGTGGTTTGCTGCTCAACGATGCAATATTCTCCTAGCATTTTCTACATGCCAGATTCCCACACACTAAGCACCCAAAACCCGAAGACACATGGATTGGCAATTACTGGGCATCACGTTTGTCACAATCTTTCTGGCTGAAGTCGGCGACAAAAGTCAACTCGCGGCGATCGCATTGAGTGGCGGTTCAAAATCTCCCCAGGCTGTCTTTTGGGGCAGTACTGCCGCTTTGATTTTGGCTAGTTTATTGGGCGTGATTGCCGGCGGCAGCCTCGCGGAATTGCTGCCCACCAAATTACTAAAAAGTTTGGCGGCGTTGGGCTTTATTTTGTTGGCCCTCCAACTGCTATGGACACAAGAGTCCTCTGAATAGCCTGGCTGAGTTCTGTCCGCCTTCTAGCTGTCCTCTGCATCAACAGGCTGTCTACACAGCGCCGCTGTCACGGTTAAACAATAACCAAACCGTTTTTAGAATTAGCTGCGCATCGTAGCTGAGACTCCAATTTTGTTGATAGCGCAAATCTAATTTGATCACGTCTTCAAAGTCGTGCACATTAGAGCGACCATTAACTTGCCATTCTCCCGTCATGCCGGGCTTCACGTCTAGTCGCTGCCAAGCTGGGACTTCGTAGCGTTCCACTTCATCTACAGTGGGTGGGCGCGTGCCGACTAAGCTCATTTCTCCCCGCAATACGTTATAGAACTGCGGAAACTCATCCAAGCTTGTGCGCCGCAAAAACCGACCGACCCGAGTAATGCGCGGATCGTTTTTATTTTTAAAAATCGCCCCTTCAGCTTGATTTTTGACGTCTTGCTTCCGTTTTTCGGCATCCACACACATTGAGCGGAATTTCCAGATTCTGAAACGCTTGCCTAGCCAGCCGCAACGCTCCTGCCCAAAAAAGATAGGTCCAGAGCTATCCAGACGAATTGCGATCGCAACGGGCAGAAAAATAAATCCAGTTAGGGTGAGCCCGACTAACGCGCCCGTAATGTCGATCAGACGCTTCACCCAAGAGCGAATGGAGGGATGGGTTTCTGGTGCGATGGAGTGATCGCCACGACGCTTACTGTCCGATTGGGCATCTTTCAGGGTGGAAACCACCGAAAAAATTTGATCTAAATTGGTTAAAGATAGAACCGCCATAACCGGCGGCCGAACATTCTCGAGTAAAATTTCAACCCGTTTGGCCTGTGCCGCTTTGTAATTATGAACTAAGGCACCAATCGCGCTGCTATCAATAAATTGGGTGGCTCGAAAATCGAGCACGATTTTATGAGGTGGGTTGGCTTGCGCCAGCAGCTCATCGCAAGCGTGTTTGAAATCGACTGCCTCTAGAATGCTTAAGCGATTGGGTAACTGGATGACCGCGACGCCTTCAGTATGGGAAACGGGAAAATCCATGTGAGGCAATTGGCTACTCATGGGATGGATGCGTGAGACGGCGGAATAGTGAGCGCTGGCACTTATTATTATCTATTTTGACGAAAGAACCTGATGGGTTTTAGGAGGACTTTCAGGCTGAAATCAACTATCTCACATGGGATTCTCCTCGCTATACCATGCTTTCTCGCTGATTTTGCATCCGGGAGCGCGCTTTATTGGCGCTTCGGCGTAGCGCTTGCAGGCGTTCTTCATAGATTTTGCGTTGACGGCGATTCGGTGTTTGTTCAATCAGGGTTTTTAAGGCACTGCCTAGACTTTTGTAGGCATTGGGTAAGGTGTAGCCAAACCGTCCCGCTAACGAGATCGCTTTTTCATCAGCCTCAAGCGCTTCACGATAACTTTTCTCACCACTATTTTTCTGCCACAAGCGATAGCCCGATATTCCACAAAGACCCAATGCTAGCACCAGTAGCAAGCCGTCTTGGACCCAGAGTTCTCCGACTGCGCCGCCGAGACCGATGGCCAGAGCCGCCATTTCCCACCCTTCCCGAGGAATCGTGTCATTTTGAACCCGAGCAACTTCATGCCAAAACAGCAAATTTCGTTGGTCGAGGGCAAAGTTTTCCCATTTCGCTAAATCGATTTGAATTTCAATTTCATCTCGACCCAGTTCTTCACAGCGAATCAAGGGCGGATTAACTTCTGTGCTGCCCTCAACCATCACCCAACTTTGCAGCTCCGGTGGGAGTAGACTCTTCAACCGACGCAATTCACTCATTTCTGCTCGCGCCGAAGTAGTTCCGTAAGACATAGAGCTTGACTATTCATCACACTTAATTTAGTGGATTCTAGCTTGAATAGTTGAAAGCGATGCTGCCCCGATGCTTAACGCTTTACATTTTTGAGCTCGTTCCGCCGAGCAATTGCCGCCGTCTCAGCCGGACCTCTCGCATCCAAGGTTAAGCTAGACCACAGATGTTTCTGGCAATTTTTCGGCAACTCAGTTTGAGCATCGTTTTGAACATGGGTCTCGAGTTGAGCATGTTTATTCCTTTCGGCTTTGCACAAAAGTCTCTCAAAACCACGTTAGGCCGAGTTGTATACTATGCCCCCTCGGCATTTTGGGCGGAATCTGCTGACTCTGTGCCGCTGGTGTTCTTGCATGGTTTTGGCGGAGGCTCTTCCGCTTACGAATGGTCCCAGGTATATCCTGCATTCGCTGTTGAACATCCCGTGTTTGCGCCGGATCTTCCGGGATGGGGACGCTCAGAGCATCCAGAGCGGAACTATCGGCCGGGGGACTATATCAAGTGCCTAGGCGAGTTACTGGAGCAACTGTCACCCCAGCGCCCAGTCGTTGTGATCGCATCTTCTTTAACTGCTGCATTGATCATTCGGGTGGCCATTGAGAAACCAGCATTGTTTCAGGGACTAATTTTAAGCGCACCGGCTGGAATTTCCGATTTTGGGGAGGCTTATGGGGACAACATTTTTGCGAAACTTGTGGGGACGCCCATCGTTGATCGCTTGATTTACATTGCTGCGATCGCCACGCCTGGGGGGATTACGAATTTTCTTCAGAATCGCCAGTTTACCAATTCAAGACGCATCTATCCGGAAATTATTGACGCGTATCTCGCCTCAGCTCAACAATCCCAGGCGGAATCTGCGGCTCTCAGCTTTGTTCGGGGAGATTTATGTTTCGACTTGGCAACCTATTTGCCTCGCCTAACTGTCCCGTCCGCCATCCTCTGGGGCGAGAACGCCCAACTTACCTCTGTACAGCTCGGTGAGCGATTAGCCTCGTTAAATCCACAAGCCATCAAGTGCTTCGATAAATTACCAAATGTCGGTCTTACTCCACAGCTGGAGCAGCCCGCTTTAACTATCGGTCTGATTCGAAAATATTTAAAACTACTCACCTAAGAATTGACGCGGACATCAATCACGCTGCCTTTGAAGTTATAAGTTGGGCCGTCCAACTCAATAACGCTGCCAATTTTGACTTTTTGATTACCTAAAACTATCCCTGAATCGCTGACTTGAGCTTCCCCTTCTAGGGTCGAAATAAAATCGACCACGAAAATAATTTCTGGACGCGGATCTGGGGCGGCAAAGACAGAACCGTCCGGTTGAGTTGCACTGACTGTTCGGGGCAATAGCTCTGTCTTGCTCACCTCAATCTCTCCTGCAGGCTGATTACGAATAATAATGCTGGCTTTGTCATTGGCCATGGCGCTCAAAAAGCCATCTGGCTCTCGGACAGTCAAACCTCTCACCAACAGATCGACTTCAATGGTTTGAGTGCCGCTACCCACTACATTTTGGGCAATTGAGCCATTGCTACCTGGAAATAGGAAAATTCCCGCCAATACGAAAACAATGGCTGCTGCTGCGCCGAGGTCCAGTAGAGAAACTTTGCCGAATAAACGTCCTTTGTGATCGATAATCTTCACCGTTCTCGTATTCTCCTCAAGCAGTCAGTTTCCGCTTCATACTCTAGCTCTTGGACTGGCTCTCAGGGTAAAGGTTGCGCGACTGATATGACACCATTTCTACTTTCGTGAAGAGGTGGTGACATGCCAAAATGCGGTGAGATGAAGCATTCAAAATCGAAGATATTCTCAGGGATTTAGGGAAGGCGATATTGAAGCGGCCTTAAAAAAGGAGCCAATGAAAGCTCCTCCAAAGCAAAAATATTATGATCAAGACTACTCGTTAAAGCCTATTCAGTTCCATTCGGTTAATTGCCCCGCTTAAGGTCGAATCCCTTGGTCTCCCGTTCAGCAGAGTTTGGAATTATTCTCAGCTTTTTATTGCCTAAAAATCTAGAGTTTTTGGCGGGAGATCAACTTTTCAAGATTTGCTTGGCTATCCTGCAGTAGCGCCTCAACGCTATTCTCAGGAAAATTTGCTCCCTGGCCGGGAGACAAATTGGGCACAAGTTTGCGAGCTTGCAAACTCATATGCAGCTGTAACTCGGCGACATAAGAGCTAAAGTCATCTTGCTGTTCGATCTCAGCAGCAGCGTTCAGTTGGCGGGGCTTCTCTTGGTTCATCTCGCGTCCAGACATCAACATTTACTGAAGTTAACATGCCTTTTTGAAGGCTCCAAGCTCCCTCTCAATCTCTAAATATTTCGCAATATTTCGTTAAAAAAAGTTTAATTGAGCGGGCTCATAATCCGCAACGCTTAACAATCAAAAGTGAAAAATAAGACAGCTTTAAATCTTGTTGATCCCGTAAATCTTGGTAAATCAGCTGCTCCGGCTGGGTGGCCCGCTCTACTACGGCAGCATAGCGTAAGAGATTGTGTCGAGCTAGCCAATTCCAAATAAGAGGATAAGCGCGATTGATTTTGAGCAAAACTAGAGTCTCTGCCCAACCCAGTGCAGCATCGAGAACCTGCAAATTATCTTGAGCGTAGAGTGCCGGAATAATCGCCAATCCCTGCTGCTGCTGGGTTAGTGGCCAACCCAATTGCGCCGCCGCTGCCAGAGACGAGGTGATACCCGGAACCGTTGTGATCGCAATGTACTTTGATGAATTTTTTACGGCAGCGGCCAAATAGCTAAAGGTGCTGTAAAGACTGACATCTCCTTCACAGGCAAACGCCACATCTTTTCCGTCTTGCAAAAACGGAAGAAGTGTTTCCGCCGCCCTGCTCCAGGCGGCTTTAAGTGCCTGCGGATCTTGAACATAAGGAAAATGCAGCGGGACTTGCGTTTGATTGGAGCTGAGCCACTGACTAATGGCTTTTTGGGCTAATCCGGGCTGACCGTTTAAGCCCGCCGGATAAGCGATAATCGGGGCTGACTTCAATAGGCGTAAGGCTTTGAGCGTGATTAGTTCTGGATCTCCTGGACCAATACTTAGTCCATACAAAGTGCCCAGCTGCAAAGAAGAAGTAAAAGTCAAGTTCAAAAAAGTGAGTTGCGTTAAGACAGTTAAAGGTGCTGTTTATATCACAACCGCCCCCTTATAAAAGTGGCGGTTGTGTGCCAGAACACATTTATATTAGTCAGCGCTGAATTAGAAGTGACCCAAGCGATCTAGCGAAAGCAATAAATCTCAGTCAACCTCATATCTACCTCTAATTCTTTCCCCAACCCTATGCCATTGCCAACCGTTATCCTTCCCGGCTTTTTTGCTAGCGCGAGTTCCTATCGAGGACTAAAGCGAGCACTTAATCAGGCTGGGGTCCCTGCGACAATCGTTCCCCTGACCGCTTGGGATTGGGTGCCGACAGTGGGCGGGCGATCTGTATCGTCTATTCTAGAGCGACTGGCTCAAACAGTAGATAATATGTTACTGACTTATCAGGTCCCCCAGGTTACTCTTTTGGGTCATTCAGCAGGGGGATGGATTTCTAGAATTTATTTAGGTGACAGACCTTACGATATTCATAGCAGCGCGTCGGCTAAGCGAGCCATCTGGTCAGGGCACCAAAAAGTCCAAACACTTCTGACCCTCGGGACGCCACATATTTCCCAAGAACGATGGACTCGTCGAAATCTAGACTTTGTGAACAGCTGCTATCCTGGTGCATTTTACGCGGATGTTCGCTATCTGTGTCTGGCGGGAAAGGCTTTGTATGGACAGCGTACTTGGCAAAACTGGTTTGCCTATAACAGTTACCAATTAACGGTAGGCACCGGCCGTTGTTGGGGCGACGGAATTGTACCTCTGGCGGCCGCTCATTTAGATGGTGCTGAAAATCATGTTTTAGAACAAGCTTGGCACTCTCCTAGTTCTCCAGGACCTTGGTATGGTTCGCCTCAGATTGTTGAACAATGGATCAACTTTCTGCGGGAATAACAATCCGGATCTACCGTCGGCTTATCCTTAATGCCTTAGCTTACGATTTCAAGTTGATCAATACGTAGCCAGATATTCGGTGTTGGCACATAGAACTTGACTAACGCATATTCATCATTTTTATCGACCACCTCACCTTTGCTCTCAAACAGATAGTTGGGAAATCGAGTATCGCTAGCCGTTGCTTCTAGACTATTTTCCAGCTTTTCACGAACCACCTTAACCAATGAACCTTTCTTCAGTCTTCCAGCCATGTCTCTTTCAGAACCAGGGATTAGTCACTGGACTAAATTGTGACATAGACGGAGCATTTAAGGCGTTTTCCGTCTGCCAAGCTCGCAAAAAAAAGCCTCTTAATTCTTTAAGAAGCTCGAATATTGTTGATTTAGGAGGGGAATAGCCACCAATCAGATGATCTTTCCGAGTAGGTCGTCATCCCACTTGTTCCGTTAGAAAGGGAGAATGTCCCGATAGGCAAGTCACTGCCGTTTCTAAGGACCGGAAAAACCTAGATCTCAAAGCAAATTAGGTTGGTAAGTTAGAGCCAAGTATTAGCAGTCTCATACCAAGTTGCTCGTGGGGGTAACCCTCCAGACATAAGCTTGCGATTTTGGCAGCGAAAATGCTATCGATTTTTCAGAACTAAGCGCAAACTTAAGGGGGAACAATCTAATATTTCATCCATAGCATAATATATGTCCATCCAGGTAAGCTTACTGGTCGGACAATGCGACAAATTGATTCTTTGAGAAAATAGCTTTGTTTCTTCTGGATTTGCGCTGTAGCGGCTAACTGACCAATTGAGGTGAAATCGCGTCGATCCCGAGTTTTACTGACCGTAAATTCGCTACTTCCGCAAAATCGAAGAGTTGCGATCGCTGAACAAATCCCTGGAAACCATCGCTTGTAGCATTGGGTAAAACGCCCGGCTGATAGCCATAGAGCCACATCTTTTGGCGTATTGCTGGGGGTAATTTCTGTAGCTCATGATAGTGAGCATGAACTTTAGTCGGGAACGTCGCCGTTTCACAATCATGGAAAATTAGATCGGCCCACTTAAAGACACTATCTACTAGTTCCCAATGCAGTTGAGTATCTGTTGAGATGAAAATTTTGAGCCCATCGGCTTCGAAGCCCAAGCCATAGCTGGGCATTGTGAAGTAGCCATTATCAATATGCACTAACCTGCGGGGTTGAAAGGTGAGTCTCTGCCAACGAAACTGATTTTCATGTCGAAAGGTTTCGACGTCGAAATAATCGCTCATTTTCATCAAGCGATTACCGACAGAGCGCATCCCTCCCGATAGTGTACGTTCCCAAAGATCAGCACTGATTTCTTCGCTGATAATCAGCCGTGGGCGATCGCAGCTCGGATCAAAGCAGGAACTCATCCCCACATATTCCAAACCACCCACATGATCTGCATGCAGATGGCTGATAAATATATCGGTTAAATCACGATAAGACAGCCCTTGAGCATGTAATGAAAAGCGAATGTCGGAACCACAATCAATTAATAAACAGCGGTCGCCATGCGTTAGCAGCATGTTGCTTTGATAATTATCCGCCCCTAGAGTGAAGGCAGAACCCGAACCGAGAAAAAGCAGTTTAACCATTACGATTGGTATTTGAAGGAAAGAGATCAGGGAGAGTCAGCATCAGGAGATGAGAAAAGGCTATTTAGCGCCATCAGAGTGGTGGGTCTGGCAAAGAGTTGTAGAGAGCTCGTAGTCGTGTCTTGATGGCTGGCGGTGTAGATGTAAATCGCAATTGAAAGCTCAATTTATCGGCAGTACGCAATACTTTTCCGTAAAGGTCATCTGGGGAAAAGGAGGGGGCCTGAATCTTTAACCAGAGGTTACTCAGAATAGGAGGAGGGCTCACGCCAGGTTCTGTAATATTTAGAGTACCCCCCTGCTCGGAGAGCTGAACCAATTCAGCTTGATATTGAGTTTGTCCGACATTTTTAGCCACCAATAGGGTGTAAACCAATGGAAGGGGTTCTGGTAAGGGCTTAAATATTTCTTGGGAATCAGGCAAGAATAATTGGTATTCCCCTGCAATCCCTCCCACCCCGTAGACTGAGATAGGCTGCTGCACACCCTTGGGGGAGACCTCTTGCTCATGGGTAATTTTGAGGGGAGAGGTTGCTGCTTGGCGGGTTGTTTCCGAAACTAGCACCTGTCCACCAATGGTGTACGATTCAATGCGATAAGTGAGATTAACCTGATTTCCGACCACTCCATATTTGGTCCGTTTCTCCGAGCCGATATTGCCGACGACAACTTCTCCAGTATTGATACCAATACCCATTTCAAGCGTTGGGTGACCCCAGATATTCATCTGGTGATTGACTTTATCCATCGCCAATTGCATCGCAATGCTGCAGGCAATTGCACGGTCGGCATCCTTAACTCGCGCGATAGGGGCTCCGAAAAGAACTAAAATTCCGTCTCCCATAAATTCATCAATCGTGCCTTGAAAGCTTGTGATCACATCAGCCATCGCTCCAAGATAAAAATTAAGGACTTTGACGACTTCCTCGGGTGACAAGCGTTCTGAGAGGGCGGTGAAACCCCTGAGATCAGATGTCAGAATGGTAATTTGACGGCGCTCTCCACCCAGTGCAAGACCCTCCGAGCTTTCGAGCAATGTGGATACAATTTCATTGCTCAAATAACGCCCAAAAGTTTGTCGAATTTGAGCCGCAGACCGCGCGACATAGGCGGTAATGGCCAGGACTGAGCCAAAGAGTGCAAGCATCGGTGGTACGACCGGAATCCAATAGGATCGCAAGAATAAGCCATAGCTCAGTACCAGCAGACTTGCGGCAGCTAAACCTACTTGGAATACGCGCCCAAAATTAAGTAGGCTGTAGCGTTTACGCCAGGCAATAATCGAACCCACTGATGACCAAAACAAGATCCAGAGATATTCAGCGGGTTCTGGCCAACTGTGAACTAAGGGGCGCTCGTCAAGAACTGAACTCAAAATTTGGCTAGCACTCTGGGCATGAATTTCCACCCCGGGCATCCGTTCAGAGGGGTTGGTCGTAAAGGGAGTAGCAAAAACGTCCTTAAAGCTTTCGCTAATGTAGCCAATTAGAACAATACGATCGCGAGCCCAATCTGGCGGAACCTCTTGATTAAGAATTGCCCGTAGAGGCACTGTCTCGAAATGGGCATTAGAGTCGCGATAGTTAAGTAAGACTTGGTAGTCTCCCGCATCTGCCCGCACATATGCGCCATCGGTCTCTTCAAAAGGTGCGTAGACCACATCGCCGATTTGCCACCAATTATTGGTGCCTGGCGCAATGCTTAGTGAAATACCCTCTTGTTTCAGGTAAAGTGCCGCGAGGTAAAGCGAAAAGCTGGGCAAGCTCTCATCGCCTGGTGCTTTGACACTCAGATAAGTTCGGCGAATCTTCTGATCGGCATCTGGAATTAAATCATTGGCTCCGATTTGCCCTCGTTTTTTTAGTGCTGGTGCTGGTGCCACCGTTTCAATTTGCGATTCACCGATTACTTTTTGCACGCCAATAAGTATTGGTGTTGTTTCTAATATTTCTAATAATTCGAGATGCCCCGGCTCGACTGGGACATCTCGATAGACATCTAAGCCGATGGCACGGGGCTTCATATCTCTGAGGATTTTGATGGCTTGGGCATAGTAGCGATCAGGAAGAATAGCCTGACCAATCTCTTGCACATCTTGCTCATCAATCCCAACAATGACAATTCGCTCATCCGTTGGCAGCGGTGCTCGTCTGCGGAGAAAAACGTCGAACCAATACAGTTCCCAGGTCTGCAATAACCCTAATAGTCGGACGCTAGCAATCAAACCTGCAATTAAAGGGGCCGAAATCCAGACCCCTCGCCATTCCCAGGTTTGCGTTTTGAGGCGTTGCCAAAACTGCACGCGAAGCATTGAATTCAATCAGTAAGGTCTCTCAACTGAGTAGATCGTTCCGGATGTCACTAAGAAGCTTGACTGAACCAGATGGCTTCTCATTATTTTCATCGAAGAAACGATCTCACCCGGATCTCAGCGGCTCATCGTCAACGCAGGGAAAAGTCTGTGCAAAACGGATTGAGCTTGTTCCGCTTGCACGGTCCCCGCTAATGGAGCTTCAATCATGTCTGGCTGAGTAATGCCGACAGAGGCTAACAAGTCAGCCCAGTCTTGTGGATGATTTGCTCGGGCGGTAAGCATGGCGGCAACGGCTTCATTCCAAAAGCCATTGTTCGCATAAAATTCGGCCTGCGCTCTTGGAGTGCGGAGGTTGTTTAATTCGGCTGCTTGCTGGGGTGTTAAGTCACTCAGCTCAATTTTTCCCCAGATTGATTCGGAACGCTGACGGCCCGCGACAGTACATTCTAAAGTGAGTTGCCAACGATAAACTTTGTCACTTTGCTCAGTAGAGAGTTCAGGCAGTAAAAACTCAACTAAGCCAGAGGATTGAGGCAATTCAAAGCTGGCAGTCTGGAGCGTTAAGTTGCTTTCTTGGTCAACGAGTTCAATCTCAACCCGTTCGGCCCTATTGCTGGCAGGAATAAGGGCAATCCAACTAGGGGATAGAGAGGCTTTGGTCTGAATCCGGTCACGAGGCATCAGTACCTCCGGTAATTCGGATTCGGCCGAGCAAGCACCCGGATTGTATCGGCCGCCGAATGCGATTTGAGGAGAGGGACCTCCCCGCCGAGCTCCTCCGACTGAACTGCGAGAGGTTTGTCGCTCAGGTGCATTGGGAAATTCGAGGGCCTGGGTAGCAGCCGGATGCACCAGCATGCCCGCCAGGGTTACTAATGTAAAGAGTCTAGCCCGAGTATGTTTCATGACTTAATCCCAACAGGAAGGAACGATTGAGAAGCGCTTAATAGATATTCCCCACGTTTTGTGACGTGAATTCCGAAATATTCTGAATTTTATAGCCTTCGCCAGACCGCTTAGGACACTTCTAATATTAAGTTGCCGAATTCTAGAGCGTTCTAGCACGCAGTCGTCGCCTTCGTAAGGTGACGACTGCTATATCTTTGAACTTCGATAACTAGAGATCATCGGATGGCTGGCTAAACTACCCTATTCGCTGTTAATAGCCGCCCAGCTACGCATCGCGGCTATTAACAGCGAGAACTCGTTATGCTAAGCGTGTAGCCTATTTCTGAGTCGATAGTTCTTTGAGTTTTGAGCAAGAGCGCTTGCTGTTTGAGCCTGTTCCCGCCGATGCCGATGGGGTTCCGGTTATATTTGCGTTTCCTAACACATACAGTGTCGGTATTACGAGTCTGGGATATCAGGTTATTTGGGCGACTCTGGCTTTGCGTCAAGATATTGCCGTCAGCCGCCTTTTTACTGATTTAGCAGAACCTTTGCCCGCCAATCCCGAGCTTATCGGTTTTTCTTTTTCATGGGAGCTGGACTACGTTAATATTTTCGATCTACTCGAAAAGCTCAATATTCCCCTTCATAGCCGTGATCGTCATAACGACCCGCTAGTTTTCGGCGGTGGACCCGTATTAACCGCCAATCCCGAACCATTTGCCGACTATTTTGACCTTGTTTTATTGGGTGATGGAGAAGAGTTACTGCCTCATTTTATTGAAACTTA
This sequence comes from Cyanobacteria bacterium P01_H01_bin.15, assembly GCA_038750375.1. Classification (GTDB taxonomy): domain Bacteria; phylum Cyanobacteriota; class Cyanobacteriia; order Cyanobacteriales; family JAAUTE01; genus JAAUTE01. Next base: position 576 of record JBCDHF010000020.1, on the reverse strand, counting down.
TAAACAGGTTCGTTATTGCGATCGCGAAGAGCAACTTTATCAGCTGGCACAAGTCCAACGGCTGCTGGCTGCGAGGGCGCAGCGTCCACCATCTTGTCTTGAAAGAAGTTGCGGCACCGATGCAAGCGCTTGCTATTGACAGTGGCGAAGTTGATCTCTTCTGGGTCGGAAGACTCGGGACCATCCTCCTTGCCCGCCTTCCGCTTGCCAGTTGCACCAGCAAAGTCGTTTGGGTCCGTCACGCGCGCTAACGTATTGGGCAGGGCCCTGTTCAACAGGACCATCCTACCAACCCACCGCAAGGCAGGCAACATCTTTGTCCAACGGGCCCCGCTGTACACTGGCGGGCCCCTGGATGAATATGCAGCTAACAGCAACTCCTGGCCCTTCTTGGCGGCGTCCACCTCGCCCAAGCAACACGAGGCACCTTTGCAGAAGTGCTGCAGATGCTCCGAAGTGGGGTCTCCGTTGAAAAACTCCCACGCTCGCTCTTGCAAACGTGGCATATGCCAACCTCCGTTGGCTAGATGAAGCTGCTGTAGCACCTTGCGTCGCTTCACAACGCGAGAAGGCGGG
>JBCDHF010000019.1:0-20273 GCA_038750375.1 Cyanobacteria bacterium P01_H01_bin.15 | reverse complement strand
GAGTCGACTAAATTGTGTTATCAGGACTAGGAAGAACTGAATTCCCTAGTATCAGCAATTGATTTAATATGGAATTCCGGAGTTTGATCAATTGCGCTGATAAGCTTTAGGAAATAATCTATCAACCCTACATTTTGAGTTTTTCCTTGGCAAATGTTAGGCAAGTATTGGGCCAACTTTTAATATTTGGTGGTGGCTGGCTGGCTCTTTGGTTACCGATTGCTTTCTGGCTCGCCCATCGCTTCCAATGCCCGATTTTCGCTCCGCGATCGCAGACACAAAAATTAACCTTTGTTTTGACGTTATATGCCTGTGTTCCCGTGGCGGCATACCTCTTCACGGAACCTGAATCCTGGCAGAGTATTGGTGAATCGTTACTGGCCGGTTCATTTGTGCGGCAGCTTTTACTCGGGAGCTTGTTTGCGATCTCAGGGATATTAATTGTTTATGCCTTGCAAGCGGCGTTGGGATTTGGTCAATGGCAAAAAGAGAATTTATCTTCAGCTGCCTCTTTAGCCCTTCCCGTCGGTGCGATTGCCCTATTAATTAGCGCGATCGAAGAAACCCTCTTTCGGGGTTGGTTAGTGTTGCAGCTTCAACCCTTGGGCTCGGGCGGATTTGCGTTTGCGATCTCAGCTTTTATCTTTGCCGGATTACATTTGCTGTGGGAGCGCACTGAAACAGTGCCCCAAATACCGGGGTTGTGGTTACTGGGATTTATCTTAAGCCTTGCTTATGATTGGATAGGCCCCGGACTCGCTTGGGGTCTTCATGCCGGGTGGATTTGGGGACTCACGCTATTAGGCGATAGCAACTTATTTGAGCTATCAACGACTAGTCCAGGGTGGCTGGTGGGTTGGCGACAGTTGCCCCTGACCGGACTACTGGGCTGGGGACTTTTGCTCAGCACCGGTCTGAGCATTGGACTTTATCACAGTCTATAACGCTGAATCTCCGTAAGCCTTGCAACCGCCCTATGCCAAACCCGGCATACAAAGTCCTTTCGAGGCTAACCATTCGGCATTGTAAAGTCTTGATTGATAACGGCTCCCACTGTCACAAAGCACCGTAGCAATCTTATGCCCCGGTCCTAACTGCTTTGCCAGCGCAACAGCTGCCCCGACATTGATTCCAACAGAGCCGCCCATAAACAGACCCTCTTTCTGTCGCAGCTGGGCCAAAATTCGCAGCGCTTCTGGATCATCAATTTGAATCGCATCGTCAATAGGTGCGTCCTGCATATTTGCGGTGATGCGGCTATTCCCAATACCCTCCGTGATCGAGCGTCCTTCCACCGAAATTTCACCAGTCTTGGCATAGTTGTAGAGTCCACTGCCCATCGGGTCAGCCAAAACACAACGCAAATCAGGATTTTTCTCTTTTAAGTACATCGCTACACCCGCATAGGTACCCCCAGTACCGGTCGCCGCAACCCAGGCCGTTAAAGTTCCATCCGTCTGCGCCCACAGTTCCGGACCCGTCGAGTCGAAGTGAGCCAATCGATTCGCCACATTATCAAACTGATTAGCCCAAATGGCATTCTCCGTTTCCTCCGCCAGGCGACCTGAGACCTTCACATAGTTATTGGGATCACGATAAGGCACTGCTGGCACGGTTATCACTTCCGCACCCAGCATCTTTAACGTATCAATTTTTTCTTGGGATTGCGTTTCCGGAATCACAATCAAACAGCGATAGCCGCGAGCGTTACAAATATGCGCTAACCCGATACCAGTATTGCCAGCCGTCCCCTCGACGACTGTGCCCCCAGGTTTCAGTAAACCCTTTTTCTCCGCATCCAAAACGATATATAGTGCGGCGCGATCTTTAACGGAGCCGCCCGGGTTCATAAATTCTGCTTTCCCTAAAATTTCGCAACCCGTTTCGTCACTAAAACTCTTGAGGCGGATTAAGGGCGTATTGCCGACTGCCCCCACCAGACCGTCTTTAATATCCATCTTGCTTGTGATTTCTGCAGAAACTCGGACATTCTAGCCTACTGGATTAACCCACAAAAAAACAGGGCAGGATGACCTACCCCATTTTCAAAATTTACTACTGAATTAGCGATAAGCTAACTTGTCTGATCCTTACTTATTCGGTTGAGGAGTCATGCGCAGATAAGGCTTGACCTCTGTATAGCCTTTGGGGAATTTCTCCTTCAAGACTTCCGGATCTTTGAGGGAGGGGACAATCACACAGTCACCGCCATCTTGCCAGTTCGCAGGAGTGGCAACTTGGTGATAGTCAGTCAATTGTAGAGAGTCAATGACGCGCAGTAGCTCATCAAAATTGCGTCCAGTACTTGCCGGATAAGTCAGCACCAAACGCAGCTTTTTGTTGGGGTCAATAATGAAGACGGAGCGGACAGTCAGCGTATTGCTGGCATTGGGATGGATCATGTCGTACAGATCCGAAACCTTGCGATCGCTGTCAGCCAAAATCGGGTAGTTCAACGAAGTGCTTTGCGTTTCTTCAATATCTTTCGTCCAACCCATGTGGGATTCCACATCATCCACACTGAGAGCAATGGGCTTAACGTTGCGAGCATCAAATTCCGGCTTGAGTTTGGCGACGGTGCCTAATTCGGTCGTACAAACTGGTGTGTAGTCAGCAGGGTGGGAAAACAAGATGACCCAGCTATCGCCTGCCCATTCATAGAAAGAGATATCCCCAATCGTTGATTTTTGAGTAAAGTCGGGGACCTGGTCGCCTAATCTAAGAGACATAATGCACTCGAATTGTGATTCTGAACAAAAAGGTTTTACGTTTTATGCATATCCATGCTGCCACGAAACACCGGTATTCCGCCGGAGATTATGGAGATTTAATAAATCGAGATGTTGATTAACGAGAATGGAGTACTTGGGTCGCCCACATTTCTGACTCCAAGCGAGGTTTCAGCCGGAACGCAGTAGGATATTATGAAATCTGCTTAAGATAACTAAATTATTTCTCTCAGAAATTTTCCCTGCCACGATAGCTAGCAGCAATAACCTAACCGCACTGAATTCACGGGATTCTTGTTCTCGCTATTCACGCATTCATGTAGCTTTCTGCTGAATTTTTCGCGCAAAATTGATCAGTTTGCGAGATGAGCTGAGAGAATAATATAAATTTCTGTTGCTGATGACTTTAGTGGCTTTTTTAGGAGAGATATGGCAAGCATGAACAGATTTTTTAGCATCCTTTTTACGGGGATTTTGCTGGTAGGCATTTGGGTAGTTCCGGGACAGTTAACTGTTTCTGCCAACTCGGTTGAGTTCCAGCCTTTAATTGCCAATGCTTCGGCTAAAGGCGGACCTATACGCAGCCAAAATGCGGCAGACCGGATGCTCGACAGTGATTATGGGCAAAAGATTGACCTTAACAATGCCAACGTTCGCAAGTTCCGGACATTGCCGGGTTTTTACCCCACCCTGGCGCAATCGATTGTACAGAATGCGCCCTATGATTCTGTGGAAGATGTTCTGAGCATTCCGAATCTTTCAGAGCGTCAAAAAGAGCGTTTACAAGCCAATCTAGACAACTTCGTCGTAACGCCTCAGGCTGCCATTTTCAATATGGGCGACGATCGTTACAACCCTGGCTATTACTAAACTTGACGTTTAATCCGACATCATCTTGGTCGCTCCGGTTCTAACCCCCAGAATTGGAGCGATATTTTTTTGTTTCGCGATCATAGAACTTCTCAATTCCCGAGTTAGAAGTCTTTAATGGATCCAAAAATGTTCGGGACAGACTGCTGGATGACCCATCAAGTCTCGAATAAACAAATAGAATAAAAAAACTTTTTTCAGGCTAAATCAGCCTTAGGTTCTTTGAGCGCATTGTCCAATGAGTCCTCTATCCCAACTCAAGTCGATGTTTTGATCGTCGGAGCGGGGGCGGCGGGGTTATACGCAGCGTTGTGTTTGCCCAGCGAACTGTCTGTGGCTCTGGTCACAAAAAAAGGGCTCAAAGTCGGAGCGAGTGACTGGGCCCAAGGCGGAATTGCAGCCGCAATTGCCCCCGGTGACGAAGTGTCAGCCCATCAGCGAGACACTGAAAAAGCGGGAGTAGGACTCTGTGATTCAAGTGCGGTTAAATTACTCGTTGAAAAAGCGCCCACAGCCATCAACGACCTGGTTAATCTCGGCGTTGCGTTTGATCGCCGGGGTGAGCAGCTAGCCACCACCCTAGAAGCGGCCCATTCATTTCCAAGGGTTTTGCATGCAGCAGACACCACTGGCCGGGCTATTGTCGAGACTCTTACCGCCAAAGTTTTAAAACGGCAAAATATTCAGGTGTTTACCGAATCCTTGGTTCTGCAGCTTTGGGTTCAGGAGGAGCGCTGTCAGGGTGCTTATCTACTGCATAATCAGCAGGTTCAGCCGATCAGAGCCGGTGCCGTGATTATGGCTTCAGGTGGAGGCGGCCAAGTCTATGAGCGGACCACAAACCCGGCGGTGAGTACGGGAGATGGCGTTGCGATCGCATGGCGAGCAGGCGCGTTAGTTCGCGATTTGGAATTTATGCAATTTCATCCGACGGCGTTGACCCAGTCGGATGCGCCACCATTTCTAATTAGTGAGGCTGTAAGGGGCGAGGGAGCTCATGTCAAAGATAGTCAAGGTCGTCGTTTTTTGTTTGACTATCACCCTGACGGTGAATTAGCGCCGCGGGATGTCGTGAGTCGCAGTATTTTTAGCCACCTTCAAAAGACCGGAGATTCATGCGCCTATCTGGATTTTTCGCCGATTCCGGCAAACCAAATTCAGAAACGATTTCCCAATATCATTGCTGTCTGTCAGCGCTATGGTCTAAACGTATTCACTGATTCGGTCCCTGTTGCCCCGGCCGCTCACTATTGGATGGGAGGTATTGCTACCGATGCCCAAACGCGAACGAGCCTACCGGGTCTATTTGCATTGGGCGAAACAGCCTCTACCGGCGTTCATGGTGCGAACCGTCTTGCCAGTAATTCTTTACTGGAATGTTTAGTCTACGCTCAGCAACTAACCTCGCTTTCCCTCGCCGAACGAACCCCCATTGATTTCTTCCCCCAACGCCTAGAAATAACGGACTGGTCCAAAAGTATGGGAACATTTGTCGAAGTGCGGACCGCCCTACCCTCCCTGATGTGGAAATATGCTGGGATTTGTCGTCAGGCAGAGGGGTTGAAGTCTGCGATCGCAAGCGTAGAGACCTGGCGAAAGCAGCTTGCGTCTTTTGCGATCACGCAATATTGTCTAAGTGACTTTGTGCTAGGCAGCACGACCTTAGCCAATCTAGACGCATCCTCTCAGCTCAAATTTGCGGCGGAGACTTTAAATTTGCTAGACATTGCCTATTTAATACTTAAAAGTGCTCATTTCCGCGAGGAAAGCAGGGGCGGCCATTCCCGAGACGACTACCCCTGCACTAATGCTGACTGGCAGGTTCATACGGGTGTTGTCGGCAACCATTGGTTTAAGCAGCCTTTAGAAAACCCACTTACCGTTGGCCCCGCTGCACATAGCGAAACTCGCTAGATCCCTCATAACCACTCAGCTCAGCCAATCGCTCCAAAGACTGGGTCCCTTCATACAGTTCGCCATTGATAGTCCAACTTGGAAATGCTCTGACGCCAGCAGCTTGACAAGCCTGAGGGTCGGGGCTTTTTCCTCCTTCCGCACATTCCACGTAAGCGACCTTAGAAAAGGCTTCTTTCCCGAAAAGCTGTTTTTGCTCAAAACAGTGAGGGCACCAATAAGCGCCATATTTCTTAGCCCCAATTGCCGTTAAATGCTCCGCCAAGCTAATTTCTGATGCCCCGGATTTGGTTTCAATCTCCCATCCATTGGGCGGCTGGGGCTGAGTACGAGGACTTTCGATCGCTAGGCGTTCTCCGTCAACGGCGATCGCAGTACCGGTGTCAGAATAAATACCCAGGGTAACGACCAGCGTCACCATGCCGACTGCGACGCCCGTAAACAAAATCTGCCCCAGGCCATCCCAGTCTTTGCCTTTGATCGTCAGAATCAACATTGCCAGAGAAAAAATAGCTGAACCAATGCAGTAGGGGCAAGGGGTTTGTAGCTTGAAGGCTAAGACATACATCAAAAAGCCGCTAAACACGGTCATCGCAAAAGAGCCCGCAAGCAGTAAAAACCAGGTCCAGTCTTCGACTTGTTCTTTGAGCTTAATCTGCTTCTCGCCCTTAAGAGCTAGGGGCGATAGGGCAAAACCGATCATCCCGGCATAGGCCAAAAACCCGAACAATGAGAGGGGCAACCCAAAAACATCGGCATATTCGCTGTTCAGCACGTTGTTACAACCGCCGCTGGCGATCGCATCGGCGGAGCAAGCCACCGTGCCCCCAGAAAACTTGACATAGGTCAAATAGGCAGTCAAGCAGGCTCCCACTGCCGCGATCGCAGCAATAATAAAGCGAGAGTAGCGCTGAATCCAGGGCAGTTGACGACGGCGACGCATTGGCCAAAAACCTCACAAACGAGACCGGACAAGATTTCGATACTAATTTTAACAGGGCAGTTTCTGATGAGCAGCCTAGAGTGACTCCATGAATATTTCATGAGATTAGATACTGCGGGAAAAAGTCTGGATGGACGCTTAGGCTTCGAGCCAAAGTCGCGAGCTTTTCAAGCTTGTTCCCGGAAGAATGTCCGAGGACTGACGATATCAATTCGAAGTTTGCAGCTCGTTAGGCAGGCGTCGAGTCCGATGTAGGGTGCTTTTCAACGTATTCAATCTCTGACTCCAATTCTTTACTCAGAAAATAGTTAAGAAACGTTCGGATGACTGCCACAATCGCCAACTTAGATAAGGCATCGACGGTAGGAGCAATCGTCGTAGACAAGATATCGGCACCCAGTTGAAATTCCAGGGCGAGACTCAGCCAAATCCCAAATTTCAGACGGACATGGGTAAAGGGAAATTCATCTGGCTGCCAACGACGGCGACTGAGCTGAAGACTCGTTTTAAGCGCTTTCAAAATTCCTGCCAGCACACAGATTACGGACAGCGTTTCCAGCAGCAGTCGAGCAAATGTGACTAAATTCATCAGGCTATGCTCGAGCATTTCCATAAGCCCCATCTTTTTTCCCCTCGTCCTGTTGGTTCTCCTGCGAAGCCATCCTGCGATCACAATATTTTCGCAGACTCAAAAGCTCCCTTTAAGGCAAATATTTGTGGAGTAAAGGTGCTAAGTTCGCCACGGTTGCTGGCGGTGCAGACTCTAAGGGAGTCAAAATAGCAAACTGCAATGCAGCGTGGGCGACCGAAACGGGGGATTGCTGATGAAGCCGTTCGACCGTTGCCTGAATTACTTTTTGGGCATTCAACGCATTTCGGCGTAAATTCCCAATAACCATTTCCACAGTGACGCTGTCGTGATCGGGATGCCAGCAATCATAGTCGGTCACAAGGGCCAAGGTTGCGTAGGCAATTTCCGCTTCTCGTGCGAGTTTGGCCTCCGGCAGATTGGTCATCCCAATGACTTGAGCGCCCCAGCTTCGATATAGTTCTGACTCCGCTCGCGTCGAAAATGCCGGTCCTTCCATGCAGACATAAGTGCCCCCGCGATGAACCGTAATACCGGGTAAATTCAAATCTGTGATCGCATCTGCCATCACACCCATCAACGCCGGGCAGATTGGATCGCCAAAAGCAATATGGGCGACAATGCCCTGGCCAAAAAACGTCGACTCTCGGTTTTTTGTACGATCAATAAATTGATCGGGCAAGACCAGGTCCAGGGGTTTTGCCTCGGCTTGAAGGGACCCCACCGCTGAAGCCGAAATTAAATAATCTACGCCCAGTTGTTTGAAACCGTGGATGTTGGCGCGAAACGGCAGTTCTGAGGGCAACAGGTGGTGATGGCGACCATGACGGGGTAAAAACGCAACTTTGCCGCCTCCTAAACTGCCCACAATGTAGGCATCAGAGGGGCTACCGAAAGGTGTCTCCAAGACAACTTCCTCGACGTCTGTCAGCGCCTCCATTTGATAAAGGCCACTGCCGCCAATTATGCCAATCTTTGCCTGGACCATAAGAAAGATACTCTGAAGTAAGCTGCCGCACCATTCTAGGCAAAAAGAAATTATCCAATCGGCAAGAAAAAATTAAATCCTCTGATTTAACACTTGAGGACTAATTCTGATGCAAAAATTATGCCAATCCCAAATCTAGAATCGCAGACCAGCCTAGACCCTTACGCACTACTTCTGGCTCTGTTTGAGTGAAATCTAAAATAGTCGAAACGTCGTTGCTGGGTGGCGGATCGGTGTCAATAATAATATCTACCAATTTTTCGAGACTATCGAACAAACGGTTTTTCTCGAACCCCAGCGTCGGAAACTCGCCCTGTTCATCGGGTAAATGAGCAGACGTAGAAACAATAGGACTGTCCAATTCTGCGAGCAATCCCTGGCAGATGGGTTGATCCGGAACTCGAATGCCCGCCGTTTTTCGCTTGGGATTCATGACCAATTTGGGAACTTGCTTTGTACCCGGTAATAAAAACGTGTAAGGGCCTGGAACCAGACGTCGCATCAGCCGATAGGCTTGATCGCTCACTTGGGCGTATTGGGCAATATTGGCAAGGGAGGAGCACAAGAATGTTAAAGGCTTTTCATTCGTCAAGCGCTTAAGCTGACGCACTCTCTGAAGCGCAGCCTTATCCCGTAAATCGCAGCCAATTGCGTAGACCGTATCGGTGGGATAAAGCATTATTTTGCCTGACTCAAGCTGTCGCACAATTTGCGAAAGATTTCGAAGCTGTGGATTTTGGGGATGTAGTTCGTAGATAATTGCCATCGTAATCCGCCTAACCCGGGACTATGATGGCTCGATCCTAACCGCTATTTTTCGACTTCTCCTGGAAATTAATGAATGTATGGACTGTCTGTGTGACGGAGTTTTTAACGAAAAACAATGACTCAACGGTCTTTGCCTCCCATCATCAATCAAGCCCTTCTTCGTCAAGCCTTAACCCATCGCTCCTATGCTCATGAATACCCCGAACAGGGAGGGCACAACGAGCGGCTGGAGTTTTTAGGGGATGCTGTTTTAGGGTTTGTAATCGGTGACTGGCTCTTTCAACGATTTCCCGGGCTAAGCGAAGCCGATTTAAGCTATTTGCGGTCGCGATTAGTCGATGAAACTCAACTCGCCAGTTTGGCTCGAGAGCTGTGCCTCGGAGAACAGATTCGACTCGGGCGCGGCGCTGAAAAAGATGGCGGTCGGGATAGTCCGGCAATATTAAGCGACACGTTGGAAGCGCTACTGGGTGCCTGCTATCAAGATGTTGGCTTGGAGTCCGTTCGCGCATATATCCATGCGCTGTACGATGATCTGGAAATTCTGCAAGCCGAGATTAACCCGACAGCATTACCGGATGCCAAAAATCGACTACAGCAGTGGGCGAATCAGCAATTTAACTGCCATCCGCACTATCAAATTATTGATCAGCAAGGTCCTCCCCATGAGCGTCAGTTTACTGCGGAAGTTTCAATTGAGGGAACTGTTTACGGACGAGGAACCGGACGTCGCAAACAGGAAGCAGAAAAACGAGCTGCGTTGGTTGCCTTAGCTGTGATTGAAGTGAATTCAACCTAAATGATTATTGAGTCGGGTTTTGGTCCAAATACTCGACTCCAAATGCGATCGCATCTTCTGGACTATGAAGTTTCCCGTTGATTTGGGCTATTTGAATTGCCGTGAGTAGCTCTCCAATCAGTGGACCTCGTTTAAGGGGCAGGGCTTGCAAGAGATCGTGCCCAGTGACTAAAGGCCGGGGATGGACGACCGGGTCCGTGGGGTCAAAATAACGCTGAAGTAACGTCTCGCCAGTGGGAAGATTACTCATCGGCATCAGTAAAGCCGCGATAGGGAAATAGTTTCCCAAACCTCGAAACAGAAAATATTGTTCAGTCAGATCAAGTTCTCGCCGCAAACTGGGTAAATGCTTGAGCGCAGATCCAATCGCTTTAATTTCCGCCCGCGCATATTTGAGAGTTTGTAGCGTTCGGATTGCAGAGTCAGCCTCAGGTGCTAACAACGCCGCCAACTTGGCCGAAAACACCCAGCCTGGATTTTCCGAAAAAGCAGACCAGCGGCGGCTTTGTTGGCGATATTGAGTGTCAACCAGCCTCAACTGAGCCAGTTGAGTAGAAGAAACCGCCCCCAACCAAGACGTAAGAACCCCATCGCTAATGGCCGCCTCTAACCAGGGTGTTCCAACCGGACAGTCCAACAGATAATTTAATTCTGCTTGAACTCGCTCAGCCGCAACCTGAGCAAGGGCGCCACTGAGATGTTGCAGCCAACTGCGGGTTGTGGGTTCAATGGAAAATCCCAACTGCGCCGCCTGCCGATAGGCTCGGAGTAATCGTAGTGGGTCCGCTTGTAAGTTTTCAAACGAGATTGCTCGCAAAACTTGAGCCTGCAAATCATCCTGTCCCCCCAGCGGATCAATCAAAATTTTCTGCTGTAAATCGTAGGCGATCGCATTAATGGTGTAGTCACGACGCTTGAGATCTTGTGTCAAGCTGTCCCCTTCCTGCCGGGCAAAATCGACGGTCCCTTCCGCAAACACCACTCGTGCGATTTCCCGCTCTGCATCGAGAGTCACGAAGCCCGCCTGATATTGACGCGCCAACTTTCGTGCTACGGCGATTGCGCCGTGAGGCACCACCAGATCTAAATCAAACTGAGAGCGCTCACGACCTAAACCGGCATCGCGAACGGTGCCTCCCACTAAATAACAGACTGGAGGCAAATCGCTCAGTACAAACGGCCATGAGGGGATCAGCGCGCTTAACCTCGCACCCAAGATAGACAAAGTTAGGGAACCGGGTTCGGTTTTTGTTAACAAAACACTCTTTTTAGTGAAGACCTGAGCTAGGCTAACAACTATACCTTCGTTCCGCCCAGGAACAGCCTCATGGCCAGATTCGCGCAAAATTCCGACCGTATTGGCTGCCCCGCTTAATTAACTGGGTCGTTGACCGAAGAATATACCCTGGGGTGACGAGCCATGTGTATTTGCATTAACTGTCATTACGTTGATCGTTGTGAGACCTACCATGCCGTAGAAGGACAACACCAGCAGCCCCACCTCACCCCGGAGCCGGATTTTGAGGCCCGGAACCCAAGTATTAATGTCAATATCCGTACCCAGCAAGAGCACATCGAAATGGAATGGGATGTAGTCGGCTGCGATAGTTTTCGGGTTGAAAAGGGAAAGTGGGCTCGGCTGCGCCCCGGCGAACCAATTCCCACCTAGAGGTTGGGCGAAGGCAACCAATTGACCCCTACTCGTTCAGCTGAAACAATCGATTTAGACGTTTCCGGACCCACAGCAACGGGTTCTGATCGTCTTCTTCTAGGCTGATTAAGCCCTGCGCCCTCAATTCTTGTTGACGGGCCTGGAGTTCCTCTTTGCGATCGCAAAGTGCTTGAGTAATGGCTTCACAAAATTGGGCATTCTGCTGCAGTAACTGCTGGAAAGAGGCTTTTTTCAGTTCAAACAAACGGGTTTCAGTCCGAGCAATGACAGTCGCCGTACGCGGAATTCCCAGCATGAGGGCTAATTCTCCAAAAAATGTGCCTGTTTCAAGAACGGCTAACTGCTTATTTAGTTTCTCGGCTCGGACTGCGACTGAACCGGTTAAGACAATAAAAAAACTATCTCCCGGATCGTCTTGGCGAAATAAAATCTCCTGTTCATGCAACAGCCGTAGGGAACCGACCTCGACCAAGCGGCGAATTTCTAAGTCGTTGCACTGGGCAAAATAAGTGACTTTTCGCAACGAGCTGCCAATGGTCTGGGGCTGCTCAACAATCACTCGTTCAGGGGGGACATACTCGTCACGAAGCATTTCTGGATTGCGCAACCACAAATCCCGCTGCGGAAAAGGAATATGAATGCCGTACTGTCGGAAATAGTATTCGATCAAAAAATTCACACTACTGCGAATTTCGTGCCGCCAATCAATACGATCGACCCAGATCCACAGTTCAAAATTCAACCCGCTGTCCCCAAAACCCATAAACATTGCTCGTGGTTTTGGCTGGGTTAGAACACTCGGCTCTTGATATGCTGCTTTGAGTAAAGCTTCGGTCACCAGCACTAAGTTGCTACCATACTGCACCTGGACAGGCACATGGATTCGTGCACTATAGCTTTCATAACTCCAATTAACAACTTGGTTTTCAGCCAGTTGCGAGTTCGGGACCACCACTTCCCCACCCTCTTCCGTTTGGATTATAGTTGAGCGGGTTGAGATTTCCTTGACATAACCTTCCAGATTGCCAAATTCCACAAAATCCCCAATCTTGACGTATCGCTCCAGTAGCAGAGTCATCCCACTGACAAAATTCTTCGTAAGATCCTGTAAGCCAAAACCAATCCCAATGCCGAGACCCCCAGCCAGTACTGCAAATGTGGAGACTTGCAGACCAACTTGCTGCAAAATGACCCCAAAACCCAAAATCGCCAACCCATACCCGATCAAGTTGGCGATCGCTTCGCGGCTGCCGGGCGCAAGACCAAATTGGCGCAGCAGTCGTCGCCGCAAATAGTTGCGGAGTGCCTGGGCGATAATCCAAAGGATTATCAGAGACAAAACCAACTGCACAATACCCAGCAGCGAGATGGTGCTGTCTCCTAACGGAAACAGAATCCCGTTTAACCACGCTAAAATCGCTGTCCACCCGCGACCGACCTGTCTCAAATAATCCATAAAAGATGACAGATAGGCTCCAAAGCTAATTGCATTGTCTCTAACCAGGCTGGAAAACTAGACTCACTCACCCTTTCCAGGGGAACCGTGCTACTTCAGTCAGCGCCTCATTTCCCGACGAAAGAGACAGATGCTTTTCCCAAAGTGCAATACTAGACTCCCGAGTAGGGCGCATTTTAATCAATCGATGAGCAACTGAGTGAAATTTGATGGGAATTGTGGGATTAATTGCGGCGGTTGTGATCGCGTGGCTAGTGTTTGCCTGGCTATTTAACATCATCAAGACGAGCTTGGGCACCGCATTCAAAATTGCCTTAATTGTCCTACTACTGCAGCTTTTTTTCGGGATCGGACCGCAACAATTGTGGAAACAAGTTCAGCTACTGCCACAATTACTGCAAGAGTCATCGACTCCAACCAATTCAGCACCCAACTAAAACCCACGCTCTAATCGCTGTTGCCATTCTTTGTCTGCTTGGTCTCCTGTCTCTTGAGCCGCCAGCGATTGATCCGAAGAATAGGAAATATCCTGCTCCTTAAGCAATTTTCGCTGAGCAAACTGCTTGGCGAAGGCAAGTTTTTGCTTGACCGTCGCGACCGGATTGAGTAATGTCTCTGCTCGGTCTCTGCGAGCATCATTACGACCTGCAATCCCCTGATTTTGACCCTGCAACCAAAAGTAACGAATTGCCGGAATGGCTAAAAAGGCGATCGCATAAATGATTAATAACCCGTAAATCCCTCCGACAAATGCCACTAATCCGCCTAAGGATTGGGCCGTTTCTCCGGTCAGCAAAACCCCCAACACAATAGCCAGGACTAGATTCAAAACTCCTAAACCACCTGCCATCGTGAGCTGTCCTTGACTGGCTTCACTAAAGACTCGCTGCTTTTCCCGCAAATAAGCACTCACGCCCCGGTCTTTAGACTGCGCCGTCACCTGCAATTCTGGGAACGTATACACGAGTTCCCCCTGCGGAGAAACTTCGGGGGCACCATTAAAGCGGACCAGCACCGGCAACATGAAATCTTCGTCTTCATCGACGTCATCCAGGTAGGGGGCAACTTGTTCTGCCGTGACCACACCCTGTTCTTGGCGAATGATTGACCCAATGCTCTGCCAGCGAATGCTTTCTAAGTTGTAATTAGGATTCCCGTCGCCAAAAATAAACGAAAAGACTGCCTCCAGAAAGTTCATACCGCTCTCGTCTCCGGAACGATTTACACGCCGCGATTGCTGGGGGTTATCTTGATAGGCGTAGTAGTTGTATCGCGGATTAAAGTACCAAAACCAATTGGGTCCAATCCAAAAGCGCGGCACAAAAAACATGCCGCCGCCTCCAAAGCCACTACTGCGGTTATCTCGGTCTGAATCGCTCCGCTGAGAAGTCGCGGCAATGATAATCGCGACAATCGCCAATAACATGAGCAATATAGAGAGCAGCAACAGTATTCCAAAGGAAAGGCGGACCCCATAAAAAAGAACCCCCCTAACTCGCTCCCAGAACGCCAACCACTGTAGCCGCCGATTTTTACTGCGCAAAACACCGACAAAATTGCGCGGGAACTCATAGATAATGTCCCCAGATTCAGAAACTTTGAGGGTTCCATTCGCATCCGCCGCTAGCGCGTTGAGCGCTTGCTGGGTCTGTTCCAGGTTTAACCCTGCCTGAGCCGAGACATCACCCACAGTGCCTCGAAAATTTAATTCTTTAATCGCGGTTGCGATCGCCGAGTTCATAAATTTGCCTCATACCATGCGTCCTTTCAGTATAAGAATTGGTCTCTATCTCAGCGCGGTTTTGTCAAGGGGGACATTTTGAGGCGGCTAGGATGAACAAACGACCGAGCAACGTACCCATCATGAAAGGAACCTTATGGCGCTCAGGCATTCTGGGTATTTTTTTTCTTTGCCTAAATCTGCCCAGTCCAGTCTGGAGTGCCGAATTTGTTATTTTTCGCTACAAAATATTTCGCGAAAGTATCTCGATTCCTGAGCTGCGAGCCTTTGTTGACACGGGCGAAATGTCTCGTTCCTTGAAAAGCTACCTGAAAGCAGCTAATGCCAAGCCCACCGCATTTCGCCAAACGTTGACCGATTCTGTGGAGATTGATGCCGTGGCGCTTTCTCGATTTCTTAATACAGTACCAGGGGAACTCCTGCTGGATCAGCTCAGCCAGATCATTCAAACACCAGGAGGGAGAGCCAGTCGGCAATCGCTCCGCGGAGCGCTCGTTCAATCGGCCCTTGATGACAATCAGATTGCCATTATTGAAATCCTAGAAAATTATCCGACTCGAGAATTAGAAATTGACGGGGACCGTCTCGTGAGTATTTATCAGCAGTTTGCTCAAGTCGCTGACATTCTTAACGTTATCAATGATTTAGAAATTCCGATTGAATGGTAAGAGAGTAGTCTATAAAAAATCCCCTAGTAGCGACCAGAGGATTTAAATAAAACTATATTTAGAAGCCCGAAGACTTTTTAACAGACACGGGTCTAGTAAGCCAGAGTCTCGAGGGTCTCACGCAAGTAAGCACGAACGGTTAAGTCTAGATTTTGGTGGCTAGACGTAGAGTTGGGCTGTGCTTGCTGCCAGCGCTGAAATCCAGAGCTGCGAGCAATGGCTTGCTTTAAGCTGGTCCAGATTTGGGCATTATCTTCAGTAATTGTAGAAGGCATCATAAATACTTTCCCTGTAAATTAATGCGAGGAACAACGCTGATTAGAATGTTGTCTACTGCGTACAAACTAGTCTAACCCAGAAAAATTTAGGATTTTGTGGAGTCAGATACTAGAGTCGGCAGAATTTGCCGAACAGGCCAACCCAAAATCGTAAAATCGGCTACTATTTGCTCCTCTCGATAGATTCCTTGCTGTGTAAAATCATCTTCGCTGCTGACCAAGACACCTAAGACACTCAGGGGAACTTGCCAAAATAAATTGCTCAACAAAAAGCAACCCGTTGCGATCACAAACCCCAAAGGGCGCCAAGCGGGTAATATTTCAGCTGCACTTGCAGCAAAGGGGGACCAGCGATAAAGCAACCAGCCACAAGCCATCATTAAAACTGCACCGAACAAAGTAATTGCTCGCTGTCGAGACGTTTTAAACAGGTGAAGGATCTTTTGTTGTTCAAGACTTAAGGAATTGGGACGAAGCGCCACAATTCCTAGGCTAAAGATGTCAAATGGACGATGCCACTGCATCCAGAAAATCGGCAACACTCCTAGCAAAAACAAGACAATCGGCTCAAGGCCGACAACCGGTAGGGGTTCACCGACAGCCAAGCCTAACCAAACACCTAGCAAAGTAAGCGGTAGCACCGCTAGTCCAGCCAAATGAACCCAGAGGTACGGTTCTTTTCGAAAAACATTCACCGTATTGACTCCTGTATTGCTAATCTTTGGCCTTAAGCCATCGCTAATTTTCGACGGCGGAAGGCCATTTCATAAGCCTCGATAATATCGCCTTCCTGCCAGTCGTTAAACTTGTCAGAGTTAATGCCACATTCGAAGCCAGAAGCTACCTCTTTGACATCATCCTTGACCCGTTTCAAGGAATCTAAAGTCCCCGTGAATACCACCTTGCCACCTCGGACTACGCGCATCTGTCGATTGCGAACCAACTTGCCAGACAAAACGTAGCAACCCGCCACAACGCCGCGACCAACGGGGAAGGTAGCTCGAACTTCAGCAGAGCCTAGCGATTCTTCCACTTCTTCTGGATCTAGCAGGCCCTCCATCGCGCCTTGAATATCATCTAACAGCTTATAGATCACTTCATACTGACGAATATCTACACCCTCACTATCGGCGGCTGCTCGGGTTCCACTGGCCAATGTCGTGTTGAAGCCAACCAGAACAGCACCACTCGCTGCGGCTAAATCAACATCCGTTTCGGTCACCTCGCCAGGCGCTGACATCAACACTCGTAGCTGAACCTCTCCTTGGGGAAGCTGTTGCAAGGAACCCAGAATGGCTTCAATTGACCCTTGAACATCTGCCTTCAAAATAATATTGAGTTCCTTCAGTTCACCTTCTTCGGCTTGAGCAGACAGGCTGCTCAAAGTAATCCGACGTCCACTAGACATCTGCAGCAGCCGATCGTCCCGATTCTCAATTGCCCGACCTTCAGCAACTGTTCGGGCTTCTTTCTCAGTGGGGTAGACCTCAAATTCATCGCCAGCTGCAGGGACGTCGTTCAGACCTAAAATTTCAACAGCAAAAGACGGGGACGCCGCCTCTACCCGGTCTCCTCGATCATCAACCATGGCGCGAATCTTGCCAAAGACAGGACCAACAACAATGACGTCACCCACTCTGAGCGTTCCATTTTGAACCAGTAAGGTTGCTATAGGACCACGAGTTCGGTCCAAGTTGGCTTCAATGACAGTTCCACGGGCGGAACGATCTGGGTTGGCCGATAGTTCTTCTAGTTCCGCGACGATACAGATGTTCTCTAGTAAACTATCTAAATTTTCTCCGGTGAGAGCACTAACCGGAACCATCACCGTATCTCCGCCCCACTCCTCCGGTAGCAGGTTGAGTTCTGCCAGTTCTTGCTTGACTCGGTCCGAGTTCGCTCCCTCCTTATCAATTTTGTTAATTGCGACAACAATCGGCACTTCAGCAGCCCGAGCGTGAGAAATAGCTTCTTTCGTTTGAGGGCGGACACCATCGTCAGCGGCGACAACCAACACTGCAATATCGGTGACACGAGTTCCCCTCGCCCTCATGGCAGTAAATGCTTCGTGTCCAGGAGTATCGAGGAAAACAATTTGCCGCTCTTTGCCTTCGTATCCAACATCAACGTGGTAGGCACCAATATGCTGTGTAATTCCGCCAGCCTCACCTTGGGCCACTTTTGTTTGACGAATTGAATCGAGGAGGGTGGTCTTACCATGATCAACGTGACCCATGATCGTTACAACGGGTGGTCGCGAGCTTAAATTATCTAAATCATCAAGATCCAACATCTCTGTCTCTTTCGCGGCAGAGGTTTCGTCGACCTTGCTCTCGACTTGGATGCCCATTTCTTCGGCGACCAATCGGGCCGTTGCTTGATCCAAATTTTGGGTGATATTTACGGCAATACCCTTGACAAACAACTGAGTAATGATCTGGGTCTCCGGAATCTTGATCAAATTAGCGAGCTGTTGAACCGTTAAACTCACCGGCAGTTCAATTTTTTCAGGGGGCGTTTCTATTGCTGGCTGGTTGTCCGGTTTGCTACTGCGGTAGCGATCAGAACGGGAATTGCGTTTACGCCCTGATGAACCACTACTGGATGATTTGGGCGTCGGTTGAGTGGTCGACGCCATATGCTTGGGCTTAGGAGGACGGGCCAACGAGAGATTGGTGGCTGCAGCGGCCTGACTCGCACTAGCTGTAACGCCTTCACTCAGGTCCTCATCATCATCTTCAACCAAGAAGGTCCGCCGTTTGGTTCGAGCCGCTTTAGCCGTTTTCGCTTTGGCTGGAGTCTCGGCAACTTCTTCTTCCCATGCGGGCGTACGAGTTGGCATCGAGGGACGCTTCAATCTCGGCCGCTGTAGCTTTTCAACGGTATCGAAAATTTCATCGTCACCATCCCTAGATTCAGGTTCATTCGCAGGAATCACTGATGACCCAGAGGCATCGGTTTTGGGTTGACGCTTAGAGGGGGGTCCCAAGAGTTGAATGGTAGGGCTCGGCTGGGTGAGCTTTTTCTGTGGTCTACCGTCTTCCTTAACCGGGCTTACTAACTCAACAATGGGTTGAGCTGGCTCAGACTTAGGAGACGATGGTCTCGGTGACTCCGCGCCAGTGCTTCGGGATGAAGTTCCTGGGCTACGAACTGGAGGACCCGCCAAACGAGTTGGGGTGACTAGCGACGAAGCCGATTTCTCCTGGGTACTGCGATTACCTGAACTAGATCTGCCTTCTACGGAACCTGATGTTTGGACTGACGAGGAAGTCGGGAGGGGCTGATTCGTTCCAGGAGGGGACGATAAGCGGGGTCCAGAAGCGTTAGTAGGTGCCGTTGGCTTGTTGAGCGAAGGAGTACGCACTGAAACTGTACCGGAGTCAGCGTTGGTTTCTTGCTTGACTGGCCGCTCCTTTCGATGATGAAGAGCCCTTATCTGAGGTTTTTGAGGTTTTGGCTTTTGAGGTTTTGGCTTTTGGGGCTTTTGAGGACGGTTGGAGCGAGAATTTGCAGGAGAAGATGGACGATTGGCCACTAGTTTTTTGGCTTCGTTGCGAATTTGGCTAGCTTGCCCTTCTGTAATGCTACTGCTGTGAGTCTTTACTGGAATCCCCAGCTGATCGCAAATTTCTAGCAAATCTTTATTTTCTAAATTCAACTCCTTAGAAAGATCATAAATTCTGACTTTACCGTTGTTCATGCAATAATCCCCTGACGTCTCTTCAATCGAAAACTTGTTTGAATTAATCTTATGAGTAAGCTTTTTACCTGCAAGTAATATTCAATAGATAAGCGATAGACCCATTTTCCTGCTAAAGCATCCCCTCAAGTCACTGAATGTGCATTTCCTCTAAAAATCGCGCTTTCATGTTAGCGAATCACTCGCATCTTATTTTAGCTTCAGGCTAGATGCTCGAATGCTCCAACCACGTTTGAAAAATTGTTTGGGGTGAAGAATTTATGGACATAGATTCTGGCGAGTCCTGAACACTCGCATATTTCTTTAAAGTGAGCTTTACGATTTTTCGCAATCGATCGACCTAACTCTCTATTATCTGTGAGCTTGAGTTTGAGCACAGTCTCTATAAGTTCTGAATTCCGGATTTACTGCTGTTGAAGGTTCTTGCTCACTAAACGATTTGCCAATAGATCATAAACACTGCCATCGACGCGGACTCGAAGTGCCCGTTGAATAGCCTGCCTCTTTTTAGCTAAGGACAAACAGGCGACCTGGGGACATAGATACGCAGAGCGACCCATGCCCTGATCCAGTGAAATCCGTCGACTATGGGCTAAGCGAACTATGCGCCAGAGTTGACTCCGAGGATATAGTTCGCGACAAGCGACACAGCGCCGTCGAGGCTCGCAATGAGTTGGACTCACAAACGATTCAGACATCTAAGTTCTCGTTATCTGCCAAGGGCAAATCATTCGCTGAAGGAGAGCGGAGGTCTTCTAGTGTGGCCTCGTCTGGCGTTTCGAACTCAAACTCATCTGGCTCAAATTTTGAGCTGTCTATGATGGTCTTCTCGCCTGCCTCTAGGCTATCTTTTAATGGCATTAAGTCTTCATCAATAGCTGGGGCAGCGGCCCTTGCTGCTGCTTGTTCTGCTTTTTCGCGCTCGTAACGATCGCGGTCTTTGATATCAATTTTCCAACCGGTCAGTCGCGCCGCTAATCGAACGTTTTGCCCCTCTTTGCCAATGGCAAGACTAAGTTGATCTTCCGGCACGATGACCGTAGATTGACGTTCTTCTGCGTCTTCCAGAACAACATTATCGATGCGGGCTGGACTTAAGGCGTTAGCAATGTAGATTGCCGGATCGGGAGACCAGCGAATCACATCAATTTTTTC
>JBCDHF010000018.1:0-20476 GCA_038750375.1 Cyanobacteria bacterium P01_H01_bin.15 | reverse complement strand
TACACACTCGCCGGTGCTGATTGTATTGACGTCGCGGCTGAGCCGGGAGTGATCGCAGCGGCAAAGGATGGCATTGATGCAGCGCTCCGGGTTGCTCAAGGCAAGATTAGGTCTGCGTTTCCTATCGAACGACCCTGGCTCATGATGTCTCTTAATGATGGTGAAGACCCTCATTTTCGCAAAGCTGTTTTTGACGCTGAGCGCTGCCCGTCAGACTGTTCTCGTCCCTGTATCTCGGTTTGCCCAGTCGATGCGATCACAAAAACGGGAGTCCAGACAGCTCACTGTTATGGCTGTGGTCGCTGCTTACCGGTTTGCCCCTTAGGCTCGATTTATCCCCAAAATCATCAGGTCGGAACTCAAGAAATTCGGGAGCTACTGCCGCAAGTGGACGCCATCGAAATTCATACTCAAATTGGACGACTAACGGAATTTGAAGAGCTCTGGAGTGCACTTCAACCCACCCAAAGTCTGCATCTCATCTCAGTGAGCTGTCCCGATGGGCCTGGACTACTGACGTATTTGCGATCGCTAAGCGAAGTTCTGCAGTTGCCGAGGTACCAGACACTGATTTGGCAGGCGGACGGCCGACCCATGAGCGGAGATCTCGGTAAAGGCACGACGCGGGCAGCCATTCAACTGGCAAACAAAGTTTTAGCGGCTAACCTCCCCGGCTTTGTGCAACCCGCAGGAGGAACCAATGCCCATACGGTTCCCAAGCTTTCAGAATTGGGGTTGCTACGTTGTGCTCACAACAGCTGTGATCGCGCCATTGCTGGTATCGCTTACGGCAGCCATGCCCGGAAATTAATGGCGTCCATTCTCGAACAGCGACCTGCGGATTACCCTTTGGAAAAAGCGCCTGAATTATTACAGACCGCAGTAGAAAAAGCAAAGGAACTTCTGCGTCCCCTCAAGCGTCCGCAGGGGCAAGGCTGTTTGGGTTACGAGGTCCCTTGCTCACCAAAATAGTCGGTACAATATAGCTCGGAGAGGATTTTGAAACGTGGTCAATCTCCAATTGAAGTCTCATCAGTCTCATCTCCTACCCGTGCCCGAGCCGAACAGTCGATTATTCGTGAACGAAGCCCGCGAAACGAAGCCAAAAACTGATCTTGACAAATTACTGGCGATTTTGCCCGACCGGATTCGTGAACCCATTCAAGAGCATCCTCAGCAACAACGCCTGATTGAAGTAGTTTTAGACTTAGGTCGCGCACCGGAAGCTCGTTTTCCCGATCAAGTTGAATATTTTGATAATTTGCTCGTTACCCAAGAAGACATTGACCATTGCATTGAACAGGTCGGTGACTTTGGTGGGGATAACCGTGCTGGCATCGAGCGCACGCTCCACCGGATTAGCGCGTTGCGGAATCGGAGAGGTGCGGTTATTGGCCTGACCTGCCGCATTGGTCGGGCAGTGTTTGGCACGATTGGTCTCATTAACGATCTGGTTGAAAGTGGCAAATCGTTGTTGATGTTGGGGCGTCCCGGCGTCGGTAAAACCACTGCGCTGCGTGAAATTGCTCGGGTCTTAGCTGACGATTTCCATAAACGTGTCGTCATCATCGATACATCTAATGAAATTGCGGGGGATGGGGATATACCCCACTCTGCCATTGGTCGTGCCCGACGCATGCAGGTTTCGCGCCCAGAACTGCAACACCAAGTCATGATTGAGGCGGTGGAAAACCACATGCCGGAGGTCATTGTCATCGACGAAATCGGCACGGAACTCGAAGCTCTCGCCGCTCGGACGATCGCAGAACGGGGTGTCCAGTTGGTGGGGACCGCCCACGGTAACCAGCTTGCAAACTTGATTAAGAATCCCACCTTGGCAGATTTAGTGGGGGGAATTCAAGCGGTGACCTTAGGGGACGAAGAAGCCCGCCGCCGAGGTTCCCAAAAAACGGTTTTAGAGCGCAAAGCAGATCCCACGTTTGCGGTCGCAGTAGAAATGATGGAGCGCCAACGTTGGGCCATTCATCGCGATGTCGCTCAAACCATTGACGAACTGTTGCGAGGACAGGCTCCCAGCACGGAAGTTCGTTTTGTAGACGAGGAAACTGGGCAAATCGAGACGGTGGTTGAACAACCCACACCCGCTCCGGGGACTTCTCTCGGTCCTTCGACCCCAACTGCGTACTCTCCACGCTCGAAGGGTCTGCGGGCTTCTGGTCGTATGACGGCATTGCAGCCACTCTCTCCGTCATCTTTTGCGGCCAAGACTGCTCCGGTTTCCCTTCCATCATCTTGGTCTGTGGCTGCAGAACCGTTGACCTCTCAAATTAGTCACCCGGGTCCTAACGGTGAGGATTGGCCGATTCATGTTTATCCCTACGGTGTCAGTCGCTCTCAGATTGAGCAGGTGATTGATATTTTGCAGCTTCCCATCAGCCTCACGAAGGACATTGCTAGCGCTGACGCGGTTTTAGCTTTGCGATCCCATATTAAAAATCATTCCAAGCTGCGGCAGCTTGCTCAAAGTCGCCAGGTTCCGATTTACGCCATCAAATCCAACACGATTCCGCAAATCACCCAAGGATTTCGAAGGCTATTGAACCTGGAAGATCCTCGCGATGCTGGAGTTGCTGACCTGCGGCTGTTTAGCCGTAATGGCGATGAGGATGAATTGGAAGCGTTAGAAGAAGCCAGGTTAGCGGTTGAACAAATTGTCATCCCGACCGGTCAGCCGGTTGAACTTTTACCCCGCTCAGCCAAAGTCCGCAAAATGCAGCACGAACTGGTGGAGCATTATCGGCTCCAATCCGACAGCTTTGGCGATGAGCCGAATCGTCGACTGCGGATTTTTCCAGCCTAAGCCTCACTCCATAACGAGTCTGAAGGTCGGAAGAAATTTGATAGGCTAGGCAGATGTCGTTGGGGAAAATACTTGTGGAGATAGTAATTGGTCGTGGAAAAATAGCCCGTCGCGCCTATGGCATTGATGAAATTGCCTTGGTACCGGGAAAACAGACCCTAGACCCCAGCTTGCCGGACACTCGTTTCACGTTGGGGGGAATTGAACGTCCCATTCCGATTATCGCCAGTGCCATGGATGGCGTAGTTGACGTGCAGATGGCCGTACTGCTCTCGGAACTGGGCGCGTTGGGTGTTCTGAATTTAGAAGGCATTCAGACTCGTTATGCTGACCCCAATCCCATCCTCGAAAAAATTGCCAGTGTCGGCAAAGATGAATTTGTGGGTTTAATGCAGCAGCTCTACGCGGAGCCGGTTCAGCCGGAACTGGTAGAAAAACGCATTTATGAGATCAAGTCTCAAGGTGGGATTGCCGCCGTTAGTGTTACGCCTGCAGGGGCTCAGAAACTAGAAGCGGCACTGACAAACGCAGATTTGATCTTTGTTCAGGCCACGGTTGTTTCAACGACTCACCTGGCACCAGACACGATCAATCCCTTGGATCTGGCTGCTTTTTGTGAACGCATGTCCGTTCCTGTGGTTTTGGGTAACTGCGTCACTTATGACGTCACCTTAGATTTGATGCGTGCTGGTGCGGCCGGTGTTTTAGTGGGCATTGGTCCTGGCGCAGCCTGTACTTCGCGGGGAGTCCTGGGCATTGGCGTTCCTCAGCCGACTGCGATCGCAGATTCTGCGGCGGCCAGAGACGATTATTTTGCCGAATCGGGTCGTTACGTTCCCGTCATTGCTGACGGCGGGATTGTGACTGGCGGAGATATTTGCAAATGCATCGCCTGTGGTGCAGATGCGGTGATGATTGGGTCGCCCATTGCACGAGCAGCAGAAGCTCCCGGTGCTGATTTTCATTGGGGCATGGCGACTCCAAGCCCGGTACTCCCGAGAGGCACACGGATTAATGTGGGCACGACAGGAACGCTGCAAGAAATTCTAGTCGGACCCGCCAAATTAGATGACGGTACCCATAATTTGCTGGGGGCATTGAAAACAAGTATGGGCACCCTCGGCGCGAAAACCCTCAAAGAGATGCAGCAAGTCGAAGTAGTAATTGCCCCATCTTTGCTTACAGAAGGGAAGGTCTATCAAAAAGCGCAGCGCTTAGGAATGGGGAAATCCTGATGACAGCCGGGACGGAACAGCCAGATTTGGTGGGCGTAAGCTCTCGCTCTGCCTACAGCAGAACCTTAGTTCGTTTAGAGGAGCTGAGCAAAGTTTATGGCAGTGAGCCTAATGAGACTCATGCGCTCAATGATGTTTCTCTGACAATTCAAGAGGGCGAGTACTGCGCCATTATGGGTCAGTCGGGATCTGGCAAGTCCACCGCGATGAATATCGTCGGCTGCTTAGATCGGGCAACCACTGGGCGATATTACTTGGAGAATCAGGATGTAGCCCAGCTTCCGGAGGCGACATTAGCGAAAATTCGCAATCGTAAGATTGGGTTTGTGTTTCAGCAGTTTCATTTGCTGCCCCAGCTCAGTGCTGTAGACAATGTGCTGTTGCCGATGATTTATGGCGGGGTTCCGTTGCGATTTCGTCGTCAACGAGCCACTCGTGCTCTTAAACGTGTCGGATTGGGCAATCGGCTACATCACAAACCCAATCAGCTTTCAGGTGGTCAACAGCAACGAGTAGCGATCGCAAGAGCAATTGTGAATCAGCCACTGCTCTTGCTGGCTGATGAACCGACGGGGGCATTGGATACTCAGACAACCCAAGAGGTGCTGTCAATTTTTGAAGAGTTGCATGCTAGCGGCATTACGGTGATCATAGTTACACACGAGCCGACAGTCGCCAAGCGAGCTGAGCGCATTATTTGGTTTCAGGATGGGGCCGTAGTGGACGACCATTTGTCTCCAGAAGCTATGCTTGCCCGCATTGCCGCCTAGCTTTGCAATTATTTTGAGCTTTCGGCTTACTTCTTCAAATTTTTATATCGCTCCTTGAATACTTGCTGCTGTTTTTTGTGCTCAACGATAGGGGTGGGGTAGCCGAGGCGGTCACAAACGACCGAGGGAATTTTGCCAGTGACCAGAACTTGGGTGTCCGCAGAGCGAAGTTCTGGTAGCCATTGGCGAATATATTCGGCATCGGGATCGAATTTTTGAGCTTGGGCGGCAGGATTGAAGATACGCAGTGGTTTGGGATCAAGGCCGCAGGAGGCACTCCATTGCCAGCCGCCATTATTAGATGCTAAATCCCCGTCTACCAAGGTTTGCATAAAGTACCTTTCGCCCCAGCGCCAATCCAACAACAGATCCTTGGTTAAAAAACTAGCCACAATCATGCGGCAGCGATTATGCATCCACCCGGTTTCGTTAAGTTGGCGCATGGCGGCATCCACAATCGGGTATCCAGTTTGACCCGCACACCACGCCTCGAATCGCGCTTGATCGTCATCCCAGATAAACGCTTCAAAATCTGAGCGATAGGGCTTTTCGGCTAGTTGCGGAAAAAAATATAGGGCATGCTGATAAAATTCGCGCCAGCAGAGCTCTTGCTGCCAGGTTTGAATATTGGTTCGGGCTTCATCACTGCGAGCTTGCTCATAAGCGACGGCGGCAGCCGACCAAATAGTCCGAACGCCGATCACGCCGAACTTTAACGCGGCACTCAATAATGACGTCCCTTCTGTACCTGGAAAATTTCGCTGTTCTTGGTAGCTCAACAAGGCGCGATCACAAAAAAACGCAAGTTGATCCGTCGCGGCGTGAGTACCGGGCGAGAGGGGGAGTTCCGCACTCCAGCTTCGCCCTAAGTCTGACAAGGTCGGCAGGGGGATCACTTCCACTTCTGCTACCGCAGTTTTTTCTCCTTCTGTTAAACCCTGCAATCCTTGGGGGGCTGGCAACGCAGCTCGTTTTTCTTGGACACGCCAGTTTTTCCAAAAAGGGGTGAATACTGTATATGGCTCACCTTTGGATTTAGTGAGGACTTCTCCTGGTCGGTGGAGCAACTGATCCCAGGTCTGAACGGGCGCAATATTATGGGAGCGCAGCGCCTCAGACACTTTCGCATCACGAGTTTGAGCGTAAGGCTCTACATCTAAATTCCAGTACACGGCCTCCGCTTTGAGGCTCTCTGCCAGACGCGGCAAGCACTGCACTGGATTTCCCTGCACAATTAGCAACTGGCTGCCCGCTTTAGCGTATTGAATTTCCAGCTCCGCTAAACTACCCAGCATGTATTTCAAGCGGGCTGGCGCGACATCATCCGCTGCGAGCAAAGCCGAATCTAGACAAAAAACGCCGACAATCTGAGCAGAGCGTGCACGAGCTTCTATCACCCCCATATTGTCCACTAGGCGCAAATCTCGCCGATGCCAGAACAAAACTCTGCGATCACTCATTTAGGGATTCCTGATGAAGACTTGAGCCAGCCTAACGAATCTGAGCTTCGATGCTCCGAGAATTTCAGTTAAAGGGAATTCGGACCAGGCCAACGCTTCTCAGTCTAGGTCCAAAAAAGGTTTGGCCAGATAGTAGCTACAGACTGACTTTGCGTCTAACGCCAGTTCTCCTCCATCATGAATAATGGCTTCAAGTTCCCTGGCCGAGAGAGTAACGATCTCTATATCCTCGTCATCATCCTGGGCGGGTGGATTCGGCAACTTTTCGAGATCTTGCGCCAAAAATGTATAGATATACTCATCTGAATATCCTGGCGCCAATGGAAATGAGCCGAGATCTCGCCAGCGACTTGCACGATATCCTGTTTCCTCTTCGATTTCGCGTCGAATCGTGACAGCGGGCGATTCGTTGACTTCGACAGTTCCCGCTGGAAACTCCAGCAAGCGACCTTGAACGGCAAAACGATATTGCCTGACCAAAATAAATTTGTTATTAGCAGTTACCGGAACGGCTAAGGCCCCACCCGGATGGCGAATACATTCCCAATTGCCGACCACGCCATTAGGCAATGTCAGCGTCGTGACCTCGAAATTAAATTTGCGCCCGCGATAAAACAGCTGTTCTTCTAGACGCTGGGCGGGTTCTTGACCTGGCATAAATTCCTAGAGCTCTTAGGAGCAAGCAAAGACGGTTGAGATATCCACCCTATCGATTAACTCAGAAATTTTATCACCCGTGCTTGGGTCCCGCCAATTGGGCGCAATTTCCGCCAAGGGCACCAGGACAAATCCCCGCTCTCGATAGCGAGGATGGGGCACCCGCAACTGAGGATCATTAATGATGCGATCACCAAAAAATATCAGATCCAAATCCAACGTTCGGGGTCCCCATTTTTCTTGCCGAACACGGCCAAATTTTCCTTCAATACTGAGTAACATCGCCAACAACTCCAAGGGCGATAATGCCGTTTCTAGGCAAACACAGCTATTCAAATAATTCGGCTGTTGCGGACCGCCAACGGGCGCTGTTTCGTAACAAATTGAACGTTTGATGACCTTGATTTGAGGTTGCTGATTCAGTTCTGCGATCGCGTTTTCCAGAGTGGTTCGAGAGTTACCCAAATTGCTGCCAAGGGCAACGATACAAGGCGTCCAAATCGACATTTCATTACGATGAATTTAGGGACTTATAACCCTAGCAAACCTCCACTCAGCCACAGCAAACTTTGCCTGCTCTAAACCGCTGAAATGTTTGCTGTAAGGCCTGTGAACATACATTTTTAGCATTTTTCGCACTGTGTCCCGCCGCCCCCTGTACCTGGACTATCACGCCACGACCCCGGTCGATGAACGGGTATTGAGCGCAATGCAGCCCTACTTCTGTGAGAGCTTTGGAAATCCGGCTAGCAGCGCACATTACTACGGCTGGGAAGCAGAAACTGCTGTTGAACAAGCGCGCCGGACTCTGGCACAGGCTCTGAATGCAACTCCGGAAGAAATTATTTTTACTAGCGGCGCAACGGAAGCCAATAACCTGGCAATTAAAGGGATTGTCGAAGCTCATTTGACTAAAGGTCGGCATTTAGTCACCGTCTGTACAGAGCACAGTGCTGTTTTGGAACCCTGCCGTTATCTCGAACGCCTTGGTTTTGAAGTTAGCTATTTACCCGTGCAACCCGATGGTCTTTTAGATCTAACTAGCTTGGCTGAGACCCTGCGGAAAGATACGATTTTGGTCTCGGTCATGGCGGCCAATAACGAGATTGGGGTTTTGCAACCGCTCACTGAAATTGGTCAACTTTGCCGTGATCGCGACATTATTTTTCATACGGATGCCGCACAAGCCTTCGGCAAAATAGAGCTGGATGTTCAAGCTAGCGCGATTGATCTGCTGTCCCTAACGGCTCATAAACTTTACGGTCCTAAAGGTATTGGCATCTTGTACTGTCGCCAAGGCATTCCTCTCGCTCCGCAGCTACATGGCGGTGGACAAGAAGCCGGCTATCGTTCAGGAACTTTGTTTACGCCCCAAATTGTGGGTCTTGGCAAAGCAACAGAACTTGCGCTAACTGAACTCCCCACGGAACAGCAACGACTCAAAAATCTGCGAGATCGGCTGTGGCAGGCGTTAAACTCTCTCGATGGACTCATGTTGAATGGACACCCGAGCCAACGACTGCCCCACAATCTCAATTTCAGCGTGAACGGCATTTCGCCAGAGGCTCTACTCAAAAAAATCCGCCCCCATTTGGCCATCTCTACCGGTTCAGCCTGCGCAGGACGCCGTGCACAGCCTTCCCATGTTCTGACCGCGCTGGGTCATTCTGCTCCGCTAGCGCGCAGCGCGCTTCGGCTGGGGCTCGGACGATTTACAACGTCCGTAGATATCGGCGCTGCCAGCAAAATCTTGCGGCAAGCGATTGGTGAACTGCGTTAAAGAATGCGAATATTTTTTGCTACTTTTGCGATCACGCTTGTCAGAGAATCAAGCTCAGAGCTATTATTAACCGAAGCGTGCAGCTCAAGACATCAAAGGGCACGAGATTTAATTTCACAAAGCTTTATCAACAACTTAGACAAGGAGCGCGCTTCCCCCAAAGAAACGCTCATAGAGCATAGGCGGTAGGCAGAGCCAAACCGCAATGCGGGCTCTTTCAGTGCCACAACCTTTTGGGAAGCTGACTGTTAAGCAGAAGAAAGCAGATTTCCGGCTATTTAGCTTGATTGGACTACTCAGAAACACCCACTATTTTTTGAGAAATGGCAAAGGGCAACCTTTGTCCCTTAGTTCTATCAGGCCCTGCTTGAATTGCCGGTTGAACTCAGCCCGCTGATTTGTGTCTTTTTGATATGCGTCTTGAGCAGCGAATGTGGAGTCTTTTAACCTCGCGAAGTTTCTCTGTATTTTTGCACGTGATTGCGCCAGTAATTGGCTGAACTATAGATAGAGGAATTTGGATGCCCAAGCAAATCATCATTGCAGAGCAGCATCAAGTCGCTGCTGTTTATGCCGAAGAACAAATTCAAGAGCTTGTCGTTTCTACCGGTTCGCAACAGGTCAGTGATATTTATCTCGGTATTGTCGAGAACATCATTCCCGGTATCGATGCGGCTTTTGTGAATATTGGTAAAGGCGATCGTAACGGATTTATTCACGTAACTGACTTAGGTCCAGCCCGCTCTCGTCGTTCAGCTGGCACCATCAATGAACTGCTCGCCCCTCAACAGCAAGTATTAGTTCAAGTAATGAAAGAGCCGACGGGAAATAAGGGTCCCCGGCTCACCGGTAATATCACCCTGCCTGGGCGTTATCTGGTTTTAATGCCCTATAGTCGCGGAGCTAATAACGTTAACTTGTCTCGCCGCATTCGCGATGAAAATGAGCGCAGTCGACTGCGCGCGCTTGCGATTTTACTCAAACCGGCAGGCATGGGTTTGCTGGTTCGTACGGAAGCGGAAGGCAAATCAGAGAAAGCGATTATTGATGACCTTGATTCCCTGCAAAAGCAATGGGAGCAAATTCAAAATCAAGCAAACACGACTCGTGCGCCCGCCCTACT
This sequence comes from Cyanobacteria bacterium P01_H01_bin.15, assembly GCA_038750375.1. GTDB lineage: Bacteria > Cyanobacteriota > Cyanobacteriia > Cyanobacteriales > JAAUTE01 > JAAUTE01. Next base: position 10,630 of record JBCDHF010000018.1, on the reverse strand, counting down.
AAATCGCGATGACGACTTCATCCAACGGGTGCTGCGGGATATGTATAGCAGCGAAGTGAATCGGATTGTGGTCGATTCCGCCGAGGGTTTACGGCGTGTTAAAGGACAGCTCAGTAGTTGGAGTGGAGGACGGGTACCTGAAGGCGTAGTCATCGATCGCCACCAGGAAATGCAGCCAATCCTGGATTATTTTCGGATTAATGGTGCTATTCGTGAAGCGCTCAAACCGAGAGTTGATCTGCCTTCTGGTGGCTATATCATCATAGAGCCCACCGAGGCGCTCACCGTTATTGACGTTAACTCGGGATCTTTCACCCGCTCCGCAACAGCGCGAGAAACAGTGCTCTGGACTAATACTGAAGCGGCCACCGAAATTGCCCGCCAACTGCGATTACGAAATATTGGCGGCGTAATTATTGTTGATTTCATAGATATGGACTCCCGCCGAGATCAGCTCAAGTTGTTGGAAGTCTTTACCAAAGCGCTAAAGGCCGATAAAGCACGTCCCCAAATTGCGCAGCTGTCTGAATTGGGGCTGGTTGAGCTAACCCGTAAGCGTCAAGGTAAAAATCTCTACGAACTCTTTGGCAAGCCCTGTCCTGTTTGCGCAGGTCTGAGTCTTCTGGTGCGTTTGCCTGGCCATGAGAGTGACGAATCCCTCGATGTGAATGCCCCACCGCCACCGCCAATGATGGGTCGTACCGCTCCGCTGGCTCCCGAAGTCGTTCCTGTCTCGGTTCCGGTAGCCAGAGAAGCCAGTGCCGATTCCTTTGAGCTACTCCACCACCCCAGTTACCAGGAGCAAAGTAGTGCTGGTGGAAATGGTGGGCCAAAGCGCCGTCGCCGACGACGAGGAGACGGTCCTAGCGAAGAAGATAGCAACAGTAAGCCCAACGTTACGCCGACTCCAGTAGTGCGTAAGCGAGATGAGGCGCAGCCCCCCGTGCAGGCGGATCCTCAGCCAGAAGAGCCCGCTCCTAATTTCGAGCGTCGACAACGACGGATTGAAACACCTGCAGAGCAGGTTTACGTTGAGATGAGCCCTCTGGAACAAGAAATCTACGCGTTAGCGGGCATCTCTCCGTTGGTTCGCTTGGCTCGAACTTTTAAAGACCCGAAATCCGTGATTGTTTCAGTGACCTTACCGGGCGAAGCACCGCCGCCAGAACCAAAGGGACCGGAGATTACAGCGATTCAATCCAGGGCACCGGAATCCGCTCCCGCAAAAATTGGCTCGTTGGGATCTGATTCGGTGGAGCCAACGCTGCCGCAAAAGCAGATGGAAATTGAGCTGCCTATTTTGCCTGATTTGTCCCCTAATCTACCTGAATCATCGACACCCGCTGTTGATGAAGAGGAGGATGGGAGTAATGGGGCACCTGTGGTCCGACGACGGCGACGGCGTTCTTCTGCTCGACGGTAGATCGAACTTTTGAGCGTAAATAGCGTTTCGGCAGTTCTTTTGAAAGTAAATTCACTGTCGGGGAGATAGGGGAAAGTTTCGCCATTGACAAGATCTCCCTGCACTGAATTTTTGAGAGCTGATTTGTTTGGCGGTGGAACATCATTCTTGTGATCCCAAGCTAGGGAAGCGTTCCGATCACGCTCAAAAAATAGACTACATTGAGAATTAGAGGTTTTTAATCAGTTATTAATAACCCAGTATCGTATGCATATAAGTGAAATTACTCATCCCAACCAGTTGCATGGACTTTCGATTCGACAATTGGAGATGATTGCTGCTCAAATCCGGGAAACGCATCTCGAAACGGTGTCTACCAGTGGTGGTCATTTAGGCCCTGGATTGGGAGTTGTCGAGTTGACCTTGGGGCTTTATCAAACACTAGACCTTAATCGAGACAAGGTTGTTTGGGACGTAGGACACCAAGCCTATCCTCATAAATTAGTAACCGGTCGTTATGGACAATTTCATACGTTGCGTCAGCAAGATGGCGTTGCCGGCTATCTCAAACGGAGTGAAAACCCGTTTGATCATTTTGGGGCAGGTCATGCTTCGACTAGTATCTCGGCTGCGTTGGGTATGGCATTAGCCCGCGATCTTAAGGGTGACGATTATAAGTGCGTTGCCATTATTGGCGATGGTGCCTTGACGGGCGGAATGGCCCTGGAAGCCATCAACCATGCAGGGCATATGCCTGACACGAACTTATTGGTGGTATTAAACGACAACGAGATGTCCATTTCACCCAATGTAGGGGCAATTTCTCGTTATCTAAATAAGATTCGGCTTAGCGATCCTGTTCAGTTTCTCACCGATAATCTCGAAGAGCAGTTCAAGCATCTGCCTTTTGTGGGTGAATCTTTTACCCCAGAAATGCAGCGCCTTAAAGGCGGGATGAAACGATTGGCTGTTTCTAAAGTGGGGGCCGTGATTGAGGAATTGGGCTTTACCTATTTCGGTCCACTCGATGGTCACAATTTGGAAGAGCTAATCACGACATTTAACCATGCCCACAAAGTAAGGGGTCCGGTTCTGGTTCATGTGGCTACCACCAAAGGCAAAGGCTACGCGATCGCAGAAGCGGATCAAGTCGGCTATCATGCCCAAAATCCATTTAATCTGACGACGGGAAAATCACTCCCTTCGACAAAACCCAAACCGCCGAAATATGCCAAGGTTTTTGCGCATACCTTGACTAAGCTGGCCGAAGAAGACTCCAAAATTATCGGTATCACTGCCGCTATGGCTACAGGCACCGGATTGGATAAGCTGCAAGCCAAACTGCCAAAACAATATGTTGATGTGGGCATTGCGGAGCAGCATGCAGTTACTTTGGCGGCAGGCTTGGCTTGTGAAGGCATGCGTCCGGTGGTCGCCATTTATTCGACATTCTTGCAGCGCGCTTACGATCAAATCATTCACGATATTTGTATCCAGAAGCTGCCCGTTTTCTTCTGTTTGGATCGTGCTGGCATTGTGGGCGCCGATGGACCAACCCATCAAGGTATGTACGATATTGCCTATTTGCGCTGTATTCCAAACTTAGTGATCATGGCGCCTAAAGATGAAGCGGAACTGCAGCGAATGATTGTCACAGGTGTTAATCATACCGACAGTGCGATCGCAGTTCGCTATCCGAGAGGAAATGGTGTGGGCGTTCCCTTAGCAGAAGAAGGCTGGCAGCCCATCGAAATCGGCAAAGGCGAAATCTTGCGCAATGGTGACGATGTGTTGCTGCTGGGCTATGGCACGATGGTCCACCCTGCACTTCAAGTGGCAGAAATTTTGCACGAGCATGGAATTGAAGCCACCGTTGTCAATGCGCGATTTGTTAAGCCGTTGGATACAGAGCTAATTTTGCCCTTGGCGGACCGCATTGGCAAAGCCGTAACGATGGAAGAAGGCTGCTTGATGGGTGGCTTTGGCTCAGCTGTAGCTGAAGCCTTAGCTGAGAACGACGTATCAGTGGCGCTGCAGCGCTTTGGGGTGCCAGACAAGTTAGTTGACCATGCTACGCCCGATCAGTCTAAGGCTGCGCTCGGCCTAACTAGCCCTCAAATAGCCGCGTCGATTCTTGAGCAATTATTTGCCGAAGAGCCCGCTGTTGTAACGGCAACGGCGTAACTCTCGAAAAGATTGCGATTCAACTGGAATACCGATGATTTAATCGAATTTGCCTGGTTTCTTGGAAACCAGGCTTTTTTTGTGGCTATCTGGTATGGCAAGCCAAGAGTGGATCAGGATGCGACAAAATGCAAGAAAGATTGTTGTGAATGGATTTGGCTCAACAAAAAAAGTCTTGATCGGCTGCTTACTGGCTACAGTCGCCATCTTCGTAAAGGGGCACTAGCGTGCTGAGAACGCATTAAACTTGAGAATTTCAATATCAGAGGTGTCTTGCACGGTCTGGCAACGGAAATAATTTGCGATCGCAAAAATTGTCTGGCTCGTGCCGGTTTCATTTTTGATGAACTGAAGATAGTTCGAACTCTTCAGCTAGAATCGTTCATCGGTAGTATTCACTTCAAAAATTGAGTCTATCCCATAAAGAGAGGCGCCAGATAACCGCAAAATAGAATACAGTGAGCGAGAAGAAAGACTGCTAGCTGAATTGGGGTCTGGAATAAAACCATGACGATGGTAGAACTGCTGCAAAAAGGCGGCATTGCAATCTGGCCGCTTTTATTTTTATCGATGTTGGCGCTAGGTACAATTTTGGAGCGTCTCTGGTTTTGGATACAGTTGCTGATTGGAGAAGATCGCGTTCTGAAGCGGATCATGGAAGCGTCTTTGGAGAATTGGTCTATTGCGGGAGACATCGCCTACAACTACCGGAGCCATCCCTTAGGAAACTACCTCGCGGCTCCGCTTCGACTACAAGATCCAGACCCAGAAGTCTTTCATTTAGCCCTAGAAGCCGCCGCTGATGAAGAACTGTCCTTGATGCGTCGAGGCGACAAAGTATTAGAGGCCGTCATTGCACTTTCCCCTCTACTTGGCTTGCTCGGGACAGTTTTAGGTTTGATTAATTCTTTGAGTTCAATTCAACTCGGTGATTTGGGGACAACAGCGACGGCCGGCGTCACCCTGGGTATTGGCGAATCTCTCATTTCGACCGCAGTCGGTCTGATTGTAGCGATTGTCAGTCTGGCGTTTTATCGCTTATTTCAAGCGTTTTGGACCGGGCAAATGCGCATCTTTCGTCGGGCGGGTTCGCAACTGGAGGTTTTATATCGACAGCGATTGCTCGATCGAGATTTTTATGCAGAGGAAGAGCCTCTAATGTCACTAGCTAAAGACACCGAGTCGACTCGTCCAGAGAAAACTCCGGATGATGCCGAAACTGAAACCGCTGTGGCGGAGACTAGTTAAATGGCTGAATTACCCTCTTCCCGTAAAAAGCGGGCACTGCCCCAAGCAACATCTCGACCGCTCAGACTCTGGCAAGATAGTGCCGATCAAGAGGTGCGCATTGAAATTGTGCCGTTGATCGATGTGATTTTTTGCATTCTGACGTTTTTTATCCTGGCGGCTGTGGGCCTATCCCGACAGCAAGCAATTGGACTGGATTTACCGAAAGCGGCTTCGGGTAAACCGCAGATGCAGGAAATGCTGGTGGTGAGCTTGGATAACTTAGGGCAGGTTTATGTAGAAAAGCAGCTAGTGACCCGTAATCAGCTACAGCAGTCTATTCGCAGCTATCAGGCTCTTAATCCTCAGGGCATTATGGCGCTCTATGCTTCTCGGGACGCAAGCTATAACGAAGTCGTTGAAATTTTGGATTTATTGCGTCAAGTCGGCGGAGAGCGAGTTGCACTAGCCACCTTACCAGAACGAGCAACCAGCGTCGGGACAGAAGATCTTAATCGTTTGCTGCCCCAAAGTGGTGGGTCCATCTCACCCGCTGAGCTGCCTGAACCGTCTGTTAATCAACCGGTGGAGCCGAGTTTACCCTCTTTGCCCGGAAACGATATTCCGCCCCCCCCGCCTCCACCAGGCGGTTAGGCGATTTCAAGGTGCAGTCTATTTAGAGTACGATCCCCCATTCAGCAAGCTGGGCTTTGATCGCTGAGCTGGGCTGCGCGATCGCGCAGATGGGTGAAAGATCACTTAACGCTTGTTGCTGACAGAAAAAACCAACTCGGTTAATCATGCCGACTACTTGATTTTGCTCGTTAAAGGCGGGACTACCGGAGCTGCCTTGGGCTAGGGGTAGACCGAGCTGAATGTTTTGGGCATTCTGAGCATTGATGGGTCCTGTGTCTACGCTCCAGTTAGCCTGTCCTTTGGGATGCCCAATGACAGTGAGTGCTTGGAAAAGACTAGTTTCTCCGTCGGCCAGGTTCAGAGCTTGCAAATCGCTAGGTAAGTCTTCAACTTTGAGCACCGCCACATCTAACCAGTCGTCGTTTTCCGTATGATGCAGGATTTCTGCCGGCTTGCGTTGGCGAAATTGCCCAGGTGGAGGCGTACTAAACAGCTCGACCTCTAATCGCTCGGGCTCGCCTAGATCAGGATGAATCACGACATGACGATTGGTGAGAATCCAGGCGGTAGAATCGGTTCGCTTAATGATCCAGCCGGTGCCGACCTGAAATTTTTTATCGCGACGTACCAAGATCTTGACAATTGAGCGTTTCAAACGATCTTCCCGCGTTGCTATCGGCACAATTTCTGAGGGCGTGGACAAATCAGCCGGTAATTGTCGGGTAGCGATTGCGCGGGGGACTTCGTCTAGATAGAAATTGGCGGTGGAAAGGGAGTCGTCAATGATAACCGCTCGTTGACAGCTTTGAATTGCCTGCTGGTAGCGACGCCTTGCGTGATAGGACAAACAAAGCCCTTCATAGGCCAAAGCATTATCGGGCTGAAGGGTCAGCAATTTTTTATAAACGGCGATCGCGCCGGGATGACGACCGGCTTTTGCGAGTGCTTTACCGTGGCCAAGCCGAAACTCAGAGTTGCGAGGCTCGTGATCAACGGCTAGCGCATAGGCGGGAATTGAACGGTCATAGTCTTCTTGGGCAAAATAGGCCTCTCCCAATTCAAAATGTGCGATCGCAAAATTGGGGGCTAGTTTAATGGCTTGTTTGAGAGCCGTGATAGCGGCGTCCGGTTGATCAACCGCAAGATATTTTTGCGCTAAATTCACTAACACCTTGGGTTGAGCAGGCTGCTGCTCTAAGGCGAGTGTATAGGCGGAAATGCTTTCTGCAATATTAAACAGGCTCAAGCGATCGCCTAAATGGACGAGCTGTTGACTCAGTTCATCTGGCGGCGCAATCTGTGGATCTAAGCGCAATGCTTCGGTCATCGCATCTAGCGCCGCTGACCAATTGTGTTGATTAATCTGTGCTTGACTCAGGCCCCAGTAGGCTGGTGCAGTCGGTTTGAGATCTAGGGCTTGCTGATAGGCAGTTACCGCCTGTTTAGGTTGTTCGTCTTCCAAGCGCTCACCCCAAAACCGATAAAATCGGCTGAGCCAGTTGGGAGCTTGCCAGGTCAGAAGACCCATGCCAAGAACGATGATCGCTACAATGCCGACAGTGGATGTAAATTTTGAGGGTTTAGGCATGCCGCGCACAAGACTCTATCGCTCTTGATTGTAAAAATTTAAGACCTCGTTTTGATGCCCGCGCTCACACTCCATTCAACTTGGGAAATTTACGGCGACGAACCTAGTGCATTTGCGAAAGCCCATCAATCCGAACTTCTCCCCAGTTGGCAGTCTCAGCCCTTGCGATCACAATTGATTATTTTGCAGCCAGTCAATTTGGACGGAGAGAGAGAGATTGTCAACGAGAGAAAAAATGAGGCTCGCCATGAATTTTTGGCCTGGAGCGAGAGATTTCGGGCATTCTTTCTTCAACAGATTAACTCTGGGTCTTCAGAGATTCCGCTAGATAATTTAGTTGAGGTTTTTGACCCAGCTTCCGGCTATCCCGTTTATTCTGCTGCTGGTAATTTGACTTGGGCCGATGTCCCTAATGCCGCTGAATCCTTAGGATTCTCCCGTTTTGATTGGGAGGGCTGTCGAGCACTCTGCCATCCCCGTTGGGGTCGTCATGTTTATCCCGGAACCTTGGTCAGCAAGATGACCCTAACTAGAAGCTGGGCAATTTTGCAAAGCTTCATTTCTATTGAAGAATCTCCGAATCATTCATTTTGCTCATGAAGCCTTAATCTAAGGCATCAAATATGAACAGATAGTCTTCACTAGATCGTGTAGAGCCGCTCAGCAGTTGAGATGCTTCATGTAGCCGGCGTTCTGGTCGGTAGCCGCCCCTGGCGTAAACGGGGGCGGCTACCGTTGCCAAAATTTTTAATTTCTCTTGGGTTTCCCATGTTTAGAGTTAAGTCCCTTTTCCGATTCTGCTGGCGCAATTCTGTCGTTAAGTTTGTCTTGTTGACATCGCTGAGCTGTTTGCTGGTTTTTGGAGTTGGCTCAGCTTACGGGACGGACAAGGATCCCGTCGTCACGCTGGAAAATCAATGGGCTGGGCAATACGGTGACTATTTTGGGCAAGCTGTTGCGTTTCAAGATTTAGATAGTCAGGGGATTGCTCAAGATTTATTGAGGCTCGACGCCGAAACCAGTTCTCATACTGCCGTCCTTTGGCTCGTGCCGGCACCCCAGCAACTGACTCTTGTTTTGATTACGCCGGGCGAACCCCCCACCGTGGTGAATCTGTCTCAAGCGCCGCGCTCAAAAGTGTTGAAAGTCGTTGATGAATTTAATCGAGCTCTTTCGGATCCGAGCTTGATGAGCACTAACCCTGAAGCTTACTTACCGGCTGCCCAGCAGCTGTATCAATGGTTAATCGCGCCGATTGAGTTGCAACTCGGAGCTCGCAACATTGACACACTCATGACCTGTTTGGGGGGCGGTTTGCGATCGCTGCCACTGGCGGCGCTTCATGATGGTCAGCGATTTTTAATTGAAAAATATAATTTGGCGCGGATTCCCGCCTATAATCTCGTTGAGCTTGACGGTGAGGGCTTGACTGAAATCTCGGTTTTGGCGATGGGCGCTTCTGAGTTCACAGATCAACCCTCCTTGCCAGGCGTTCCCATTGAACTTGATGCCATCACGCCCACTCTCTGGAGCGGAAAAGCCTTTCTGAATGATGGGTTTACGGTGGACAACTTCTTGGAGGAACGTGCGCAAGCGTCCCACTCGATTGTCCACTTAGCAACCCATGCCGAATTCCTCCCCGGAAAACCCAGTCAGTCCTATATTCAATTTGGCGATCGCAAAGTGACCCTCGCAGAAATTGATGAGCTGAATTGGCAGGAGCCGCCGGTTGATCTGCTGGTGCTTAGTGCTTGTCAAACAGCCCTTGGTGATTTGGAGGCTGAGATGGGCTTTGCTGGACTCACTTTAAAGTCTGGCGTAAAATCTGCGATCGCAAGTCTGTGGCAAATCAGCGATGTTGGGACCATGGCCTTGATGAGCGAATTTTATCAAAAGCTAAAAGTCGCACCCAATAAAGCATTAGCACTACGAGAAGCCCAAATTTCCATGCTGGGTAATCAGTTGATTGTAGAGGGCGATGAACTGCGTACAGGGAGAGGAGCGGTTCCCCTGCCCGATTCAGTTGCTAACGATATGACGCAATATGATCTTTCCCACCCTTTCTACTGGGCTTCTTTTTCTTTGATTGGCAGTCCCTGGTAAAGTCGGGGTCAAACTTTGCAGTTGAGCCAGATTGCCCCGTCCTGAGCGAACTGACGAAGAGCACGGCAGCAAAAGAATGCCCGCCGAAAAAACATTTCCAGCGGGCTTGATCTCAACTTTATTTTCGTTGAATTTTGTTCTGCGGGGAGAGTCCTAATATTTACGCTTAGACGCTCTGCGAATAATCGCCTCAGGCGAATAAATATTAGAAGATGGCGCAGAGGATTTTGAGCCGTACTTACTGATTTGAAACAGAGGGCGAGGTGGTAACGGGAATTTCTTGAGTATGTCTGAAACGTTTACTTTATTAAGCAGTTTTGTAAAGGCTTTAGAGCTATCGCTGAGTAAGCTTTTATCCAAATTTGTATAAAAGGTACGAGGCGTCGAGCCATCACTGCTTGAAGCGCCTTGTACAAATTCGGATGAATAAGCGTATCCAGAAAGACACAAAGCATTCTGCGTCTGGTAGCCTCGATAGTAAGGAACAATATTAGTCCCAAAGGCTTGAAAATATTCGTCACTATCTAGATAAGAATCAATCTCCGCTTCAAATCCTTGGTTAGTCAAGCACAGGATATGTTCAGAAACCTCGGCGTAGCTTTTGGGCGCTCGTCCTAGCAAATGTTTAAAGTTGAGTTCAATGACACGCAGATTGGAATTTTTCTCAAATACCAGAGTCCGGTAACGTTCAGATTTCGCCAGTTGGCGGATAAACTCCATCACACTAATTTGACCACTGCGAAGCTGTGACTCTGCGCTGACAACCCGCTCGCTCTCCATCAGATGGGCATTACCAAAGACTTGTCTGTAAGCAGCCGCAATCACTAAATCTTTCTCTTGCACCGCATCAGAAACAAATTCAACCAGACCCGTACTGGCGTATTCCTTAACGTATTCTGCTTGCTTTTTAACTCGGTTTGATTCTGTCGTTTGGCTCTTGCTAGCTAAGTTCGCGTCTTTAGCATCACTGGCTGATTTTTTGTTTCTTTTGAGAAAGCTAAATCGAGTGAAGTCTAATACATTTTTGAGCTTAAAACTTTGGCGCATCGGTTTAATCCTGAGAACGTTGTGGTTGTCTATACCTGTCTTGAGGAGCATGGCTGTCGCCCCTTTCGTAAAAGAGCTTTGAGCTAGAACGCTTTTAAAATTTGGCAACCCAGAACCAGAACAAAAGATGTCTTCAACGATCTAGTGAAGGCTCTAAATACTTGCTGGCACTATTTCCTACTTTGCTCGCGGGGGTTCGGATTAGGGTGTACTATAATTCACTAGTAATACTGATGTCAGCAGAACCAGTTAGCGCCGAACGAGTGAGAGTGTGACTACATAAACAGATGAAATTCGAAAAAAACAGCAAAGATCACTTTCTACTAATAAAAATAATTATCAATAAGATTTTTCTACTCTAGTCAGCATGAATTTTCAATGATTTCAATCATTTTTATGTCTTTTTGATATCCTTTTGCGACTTGAATGATTCTTGTTCAATT